>CAMLNT010000278.1 GCA_946481425.1 uncultured Brevundimonas sp. | reverse complement strand
ACGCTCGAACAGATGCAGCCCTCGCCCGTCGTAACCCTCAACCGCGCCGTCGCGGTCATGAAGGCGACCGGCCCAGAAGCCGCCCTGTCCCTGATCGAACCCCTCGCCGAGCCCCTCGCCGGCTACTTCTATTTCCACGGCCTGAAGGGCGCCCTGCTCAAGCAGCTGGGTCGGGCCAGAGAAGCCCGCGCCGCCTTCGACCAGGCCGTGTCGCTCGCCAACACCCCCGCCGAAGCCGCCCACATCCGCGCCGAGATCGAGAGCCTGTCCGCGGAAAAATCCGCCCGCCGTGTCGGCTAGGCCGACGCCCATCCGTCCTTTGTCCGTCAACCACGGAGCCAACCCATGACCGACGAAGCTCAGGCCTTCCCGCCCATGCCGCCCGCGAAGGGCGGACTGTGCCCCTACCTCACCGTCGAGGGCGCGATGGAGGCCGCGAAGTTCTACGAGAAAGCCCTCGGAGCCGAGACCGTCTTCGCCGTGCCGCCGGACGAACAGGGCCGGACCATGCATGTCCACCTCTACATCAACGACGCCTCGGTCATGCTCAGCGATCCCTATCCGGATCACGGCCATCCGTATGAAGGTTCCAAGGGCTTCACCGTCCAGCTCCACGTCGACGACGCCGACCAGTGGGCCGACCGCGCCATCGCCGCCGGCTGCAAGGTGGGCACGCCGGTGCAGGACATGTTCTGGGGCGACCGCTGGGGCTCGGTCATCGACCCCTACAACGTCGCCTGGGCCTTCAACGCACCGAAGAAGGCCTGATGCCGGCGGCCTCGCCGGCCGCCCCGAAGTGTCCGCTAGCGCTCACAAGGGTTGCCAGACGGGACCAATCAGGGGCTTATGGCGAGGTCAACCGCTTTGAGCACGGGGGGCGCCGTCCATCGGCTCGCTCTTGGTCCTCACCCATGCCCCTGTATTTTTTCCACAGCGAAGCCCCCGCGGAGATCCGCGACATGACGGGCCAGAGCCTGGCCGATCACCAGGAGGCCCGCTGCGTCGCGATGCAGATCCTGTGCGACATCGCCTGTCAGGATCCAGCCCTGGCCTGGGAGGCGCAGACCCAGACGCTCCGGGTCGCCACGGCCGATGACCTGACGCTGTTCCAGATCGACGTCATGACCACCAGGGCCGCCGCCGTCGTCTGACCGGCCCGTCCGCGTCAGAACAGCCGGAACACCAGATCCACCACCAGCGCCGCCAGGCAGATCAGGCCGAACCCGCCGATCAGTCCCCAGGCGGGATGCAGCGGCTTGTCCGCGCGCGTTCGCCCGGACGCAGGTGTGGCGATATCCGAGGGTCGCAGAACAGCCATGGCGTTTCCTCTCACGCCCGGCGCCCGCTCTACCGGCTGGGTCGGCCGGGAATGAGCGAGCATGACTCTGACGCCGCCGTTTGGCGATAGGGTTTCTCTGGCCGCCCCTACTGCCGCGGCGCCCCGTCCTGCTCGGCGCGCTTGCGCCCTATCGTCCAGTTCGGCAGCACCCGCACCTTGGGATTTGGCGCGCACCAGATCTCGCCGCTGTCGTTCAGCGCCGTGATCCAGATCAGATTGTGGTCCTGGCCATAGTCGATGACTGCGAAGGCATAACCGGCCCCCTTGCCTTCGACATGCACGGGCAGGGTCGGGTTGAGTTGCGTGAACGCCATGAATGATCGCCTCCGGACGGGCGAAACGATGCGGGCGGACGGCGGTTGCAAAGTCGGGAAGGCGACAGGCCGATCCACGGGAGGATCAGGCGTGCGGCACGGGGCTTGCCACCCTTATGTCAGCGCCCCGGCACGCGCTCGAAGGTGTAGCGGCAATCGCTTTCCAGAACATCGAGGTACGACAGGTGGCCGAACATGAAGCCATCCAGAACCAGCCGCCCCTCGGGCGTCATATAAGCCGCGCCTGGCCCACCCCTCATGTCCCAGCGCGCATTCTGGCCGGTTGCGACCAGCTCGAGCGTCATGGTCTGCGGCGTCCATACCGCGTCGCCCCAGAAGTCGACATAGCTCTCGAACGGCTGGAATGTCGCCCTGAACCGTCCATCTTGGATCACCAGTTCGCGCAGGGGGACATGATCGAGCCCGCGGCCGCGGCCCGGACAGACGCCGTCCACCTGCGTCCATTGGCCATCGAGAGGCCTGGGATCCGGCGCAAGAATCCTGATCTCGCGGCTCAACACATCATCCCCGACCCGGGCTGAAACCGTCATGACCGTGCCGGGAACGGCGTTGCGGGAAACAACAAGGGTCCTCCCGTCAGCCATGACCGATGCGGCATCGGCAGGGCTCACCGCAAGCTCGGCCAGGCAGATCGGATGCAGCAGCGGCTCGCGATCCTCGTGCGGCACGACGACGATCTCGGCCCCGGGGCCTACGGCCTCCGGCGTCCACAGGTGCAGCGTATCCGGCCCGGACTCGGTGCAGCTGGCCAGCCAACTCTCCGCCACCTCCGCCGCCCAGGCAGGGTCCATGTCCTCGTCAGTCTGCGCCTGCGCAGACAGCGCCGGCGCCGCGCCCGCCAGGACGG
>CAMLNT010000277.1 GCA_946481425.1 uncultured Brevundimonas sp. | reverse complement strand
CGGCCGTGGTGCGGGCGATGACGTCGTTGCGCTGGTCCACATCGAAGGTGCGCAGCGTCCCGGTCATCACCGACTGGTCCGGAATGATGTTGTTGCGCACCCCGGCGTCGAGGGTCGCGATGGTGAAGACCGTCGGTGTCGTGGTCGGATCGATGGTCCGGGCGGTGAAGGTGTTGATGGTCTGGATCACGTCGGCGGTCAGCGAAATCACGTCGACGCCGCGCCAGGGCCAGGCGCCGTGGGTCTGGCGACCGGTCAGGGTGATGTCGACGCGGTCGGAGGCCGCCATGAAGCCCTGGGGGCGCCACCAGATCAGCCCCGGCTGGCCGGTCACCACATGCAGGCCGAAGATGGCGTCGGGGCGGGGGTTCTCGAGCGCGCCGTCGGCGATCATCTCGTCGGCGCCGCCGTCGATGCCAGGCGGGGTGCCCTCCTCGGCGGGCTGGAAGATGAAGACGATGGTCCCGGGCAGACGGTCACGCATCCCGGCCAGAATCTCGGCCGCGCCCATCAGCATGGCCACATGGGCGTCGTGGCCGCAGGCATGGGCGACCGGCACGGTCTGGCCCTGATAGGTCCCGGTCGCGGTCGAGGCGAAAGGCAGACCAGTGTCTTCCAGCACCGGCAGGGCGTCCATGTCGGCCCTGAGCGCCACCACAGGCCCGGACCGGCCGCCGCGCAGGACGCCGACCACGCCGGTGATCCCGACTTCCGTGCGGACCTCCATGCCGAGCGCGCGCAGGTGATCGGCGACGAGGGCGGCCGTGCGCACCTCGCTGTTGCCCAGTTCAGGATTGGCGTGGATGTCGCGCCGCCAGGCCACGACACGATCGTTCACCGCTTGTGCAGCGGCCGCGACCTCCTCCGCCGTGACATGGCTCGTTGATTGGGCGTATGCCGGGACAGCCGTCCCCATCAGAACGACGGCCGCCGCCGCCCCCAGCCAGGATGTTCTGCCGCCCATGCCCTACCCCTCCGACGATACGTCGAGCCATGTGAACACGGCGCGGCGGGTCGGGCAATCGGTGCGCAGCCGGCTGAAAGAGGCGACGACGCCCAAGGGGACCCATGGGCCGGCCTTCATGATCCTGTTCGTCGCCACCATGACGGCGGCGGCGGGCAATACGGCCCTGCAGTCGGTCCTCCCGGCGATCGGTCGGGCCTTCGGCTATTCCGACACCCTGATCTCGGCGGCCTTCGCCCTCTCAGCGCTGTTCTGGACCCTGACGCCGGGCATGTGGGCGCGGCTGTCGGAGAGGCATGGTCGCAAGCGGATGATCCTGGTGGGGCTGATGGGCTTCACGGTCTCTATGATCGGCATCGGCGCATCGGTCTCGGTCGGTCTGGCCGGCTGGATCGGCGCAGGGCTGGCGCTGGTCTTCATCGTGCTCAGCCGGTCGTTCTATGGCTTCTTCGGCTCGGCCACGCCGACAGCGTCACAGGCCTATATCGCCGACCGCACCAACCGCGACGAGCGGACCGAGGCCCTGTCGGTGCAGGCCTCGGCTCAAGGGTTGGGCACCGTCATCGGCCCGGCCCTGGCGCCGATGTTCGTGCTGCCGTTCGTAGGCCTGTCGGGACCGCTGTATGTGTTCGCCGTGGTGGGGATCGTGGTCTTCATCCTGGTGCGCAACAAGCTGCCGTCCGGCGAGGTCCCCCGGCAGGCGACCAGCCGGCAGGCCCCGACCAGGGGCCTGTGGAAGGACCCCCGAGTCCTGCCGTTCGTGGTGTTCGGCTTCCTGATCACCTCTACCCAGGCCGTGAACATCGCCGTGCTTGGTTTCCATGTCATCGACGAGGTCGCCCTGCCGCCGCTACAGGCCCAGTCCTATGTCGGCATCGCCATGCTGGCGGGGGCGGCGGCGACCCTGATGGCCCAGTGGGGCCTGATCCGCATCTTCCACCTGGAGCCCAAGGACCTGATCCGCTGGGGCGCGGCCCTGGCCCTGACCGGCAACCTGCTGTCGGCCATCGCCCAGGACTTCTACGGCGTGGTGCTCGGCTATGCGGTGATGAGCTTAGGGCTCGGCTTCGCCCGGCCGGGCTTCATGGCCGGGTCGTCGCTGGCGCTGGGCGCGAAGGACCAGGGCGCCATCGCCGGGCTGATGGTGTCGCTGATGGGCCTGTGCTTCCTTGGGCCGCCGATCCTGGGCGTGGCCCTCTACGAGCTCTCGGCCCCGGCGCCCTTCCTCGTCAACGGACTGATGGCCGCCGCCTGCGTGGCCATGGCCTTCCTCTGGCGTCCGCTCGCCCATGCGGGGGTCGCGGTCGATCCCGGCGAGACCCCGACCCCGCCGACGCCTTGAGCCCGCTTGGCCTCGCCCCGCAGGGGACAGGAGGGCCCCGCCACGGCTGCGCCAACACCCTCAGCTTCCGCGCTCCCCTAGCGGGGGAGAAGATTCGAATGGTCAGCCCGCCCGGGCGTCCAGCCAGCGGACCGCATCCGCATCCCGCGCGGACAGGTCCGGATAGTCGGGGTCGGAGCCGACGTCCGGCACGCGCCGCCAGGAGCGGGCGCATTTGGGATGGTCGGCG
>CAMLNT010000276.1 GCA_946481425.1 uncultured Brevundimonas sp. | reverse complement strand
ACCTGAACTTCGACAACCTGGCCGCGGCGTCGGCCAACATCAAGTCGGGCAAGCTCCGTGCGATTGCCGTGACGACGAAGGCACGCTCGTCCGCGATGCCGGACGTGCCGACGATCGCGGCCGGCGGCGCGGCGCTCGGGCTGGCCCGCTTCGACGTCAGCACCTGGTTCGGCCTGTTCGGCCCCGCGAAGCTGCCCGCCGACGTGCTGGCGAAGCTGAACAAGGCCTACACCGACGCGCTCGCCAGCCCAGAGCTGAAGGCCCGCATGGCCACGCTGATGGCCGAGCCGGCACCGATGACGCCCGGGCAATTCGCCGCCTTCGTGAAGACCGAGCTGGCGCGCTATGAGCCTGTCGTGAAGGCCTCCGGCGCAAAAGTCGATTGACGGACGAGCGAATTGCCCCTTAGTCTTCGCCTCGCCATGCCGACCCCGATGACGCTCCTCTCGCTGCGACGCCGCGCTCGACGACTTCGTTGAGCGGGAATCGTTTCCGAGAGTGGCCCCCTGACGGGCCGACCTCCAGGCCACGACACCCGTCGTGGCCTTGTTGTTTCCGGCGGTGCCGCGGCGGGTTTTCCTCTTCGTCCTTTGAAGGAAGACCTTGTGACTGCCACGCTTGAATTCGACCAATTCCCCACCGAAGCGCTGATGCGCACGGCCGTCCGCCCCGAGACGGTCTTCGTCAACGGCCAGGGCAGCTGGCTCTGGGACTCCACCGGCCGCCGCTACCTCGACTTCGTGCAGGGCTGGGCGGTGAACGCGCTCGGCCACGCCCCGTGGGTCATCACCGACGCGCTGGCCCGGCAATCGACGAAGCTGCTGCAGGCCGGCCCCGGCTTCTTCAACGACCAGGCCATCGGCCTCGCCGCCGACCTGAAGCGCCTGAGCGGGCTGGAGCGCATGTTCTTCGCCAGCAGCGGGGCGGAGGCCAACGAGGGCGCCATCAAGCTGGCGCGCAAGTGGGGCCAGCTCTTCCGCGGTGGCGCGAGCACCATCCTGAGTTTCGACAACAGCTTCCACGGCCGCACGCTGGCAACGATGGCGGCCAGCGGCAAGCCGGGCTTCGACCGCATCTTCCCGCCGGCCATCCCGGGCTTCGTGAAGCTGCCGTACAACGACCTCGCCGCGGTCGAGGCCGCCATCGGCCCGGACACCGTGGCGGTGATGCTGGAGCTGGTGCAGGGCGAGGCCGGCGTGGTCGAGGCCGACCGCGCATTCGCGCACGGCCTGCGCAAGTTGTGCGACGCGCACGGCCTGCTGCTGATCGTCGACGAAGTGCAGACCGGCGTCGGCCGCTGCGGCGAATTCTTCGTGCACGGCGCCTATGGCGTGCGGCCGGACATCGTGACGCTGGGCAAGGGCCTGGGCGGCGGGGTGCCGATCGGCGCATTGCTGGCGCGCGAGGCGGTCAGCTGCTTCGCGCCGGGCGATCAGGGCGGCACGTACAACGGCAACCCGCTGGTGTGCGCGGTGGCGCGGGCGGTCGTGCAGCACGTGTCGACCCCGTCGTTCCTGGCCGCGGTGCAGGCGCGTGGTGCGCAGTTGAAGGCTGGGCTTCAGTCGCTGTCGGCCCGGCACACGCTGGGCGCCGTGCGCGGCCAGGGCCTGCTGGTGGCATTGGATGTGCCGGGCGACATGGCACCGGCACTCGTCGAGACGCTTCGCGCCCGTTCGGACGCGCAGCGCCCCGGCCTGCTGGTCAATGCCGCGAGGCCCGGCACGCTGCGGTTGATGCCGGCGCTGAACGTGGGCGCCGGCGAGGTGGACCTGGCGCTGTCGATGCTCGACGAAGCGATCGTCGCCGCCCGCGCGCTCTGACCCGGCCCTGTGGCGCCGGGCCGGTCTGTCATTCCTTGCGGCGGATGAACCCGGCGCGCTTCTCGTCCTCGGCGTACTGGTAGCGGATGTCGCCCTGGCGCCATGTCCCCAGCCAGATCATGTTCAGCGTAAAGGCGTCGTGGTCGCGGCTGGAGAAAGGGCGCTCGTAGGTCGTGATCACGCCCACGTAAGGCTTCTGCAGGTGCTCGAGCGCCCCCTTCAGGCTGCCGGCGCTCGTGTCGCCACGGGTCTGGAACAGCGCGCGCAGCATCAGGTGCACCGCGTCGTAGGTCTGTGCCGCGGCCATCAACGAGGCCACCGGTTCCTTGCCGGCGTGGCGCTTCAAACGGGCGATGAAGGACGTGCGGCGCTCGTTGGCGAGGTTCGGGATGATGGACTGCACCATCACCGCGCCTTCGGCGCCGCCGCCCGAGCGCTCCCACACCTGGCGGAAGGACATCGGCCACGGGCCGTACAGCGGGCCGTCGAACCTGACCTCGGCCTTGGCGCGCGCCAGCACGGCCAGCTCAGGTCCCACGGTGTAGCCGACCAGCACCTGCGCGCCGGCGGCCCTGGCGGCCTGAACCTCCTTGGCGAGGTTCGGAACGCCGAGGTCGAAGCGCGCCACGTGCACGGGCTCCAGCTTGTGCTGGGCCAGGAAGCGCAGGACGTCCTGCAAGCCACCCTCGCCGTAGCCGGTGCGGTCCGCGAACACCGCCACCTTGTTCAGCTTGCGGCGCTCGACGA
>CAMLNT010000275.1 GCA_946481425.1 uncultured Brevundimonas sp. | reverse complement strand
GCGAAGGCGGCCACCTCGCGGTCGAGGAAGGGCGTGCGGCCCTCCAGCCCGTGGGCCATCAGGGTGCGGTCCAGCTTGAGCAGCAGATCGTTGGGCAGCCAGGTGGCGATGTCGGCGGCCTGGGCGCGCTGGAGCGGGGTCATCCACGGCTGTACGGCGTGGGAGGCGGCGAGGCGCCAGTTGGCGAGAGCGGCCTTGCCCTGATCCTTGAGGTAAGGGGCGTCGAACTGCGGCTCGGCCGGGCGACCGCCGAGCCAGCGGGGGCGGAGCGCCCGGCGGTAGCGGCCATAGCCGCCGAACAGCTCGTCGCCGCCTTCGCCCGACAGGACAACGGTGAGCGTGCCCTTGGCGGCCTCGGCCAGCTTCCAGGTCGGCAGGGTAGCGTAGTCGGTGGTGGGGTCGTCGAGACACCAGGCGACCTCGGGCAGGATGCGCCAGAAGTCCTGCTCGCCGAAGGTGGTCTCGCGCCAGTCGAGGTTCAGGGCGCGGGCCACGCGCTCGGCATGGGCGCGCTCGTCGCGGGCGCCGGGGGCGTCGAAGCCGCAGGTGAAGGCGGTGACCGGGCGCTCGTTCAGTCGGGCCATCAGGGTGGCGATGGCGGAAGAGTCGATGCCGCCGGACAGGAACAGGCCGTAGGGGACGTCGGAGCGCTGGTGGACGCGGACGGAGTCCTCGAGAACGGCGTCGAGGCGGGCGAGGAGGGCGGCCTCGTCGCCGTCCGTGCGCGTCTGGCGATCGAGCCAGGGCAGGGCGAACCCGTCGGCGAGCGCACCGTCTGCGAATTCGAAAGCAGAGCCGGGATGGACCCCAAGCGTGCCCACCTGGGGACCGGGCTCGAACGTCGTGTAGCCGAGCGAAAGCACCTCTGCGGCCATCGTCCGTTCCGCTCCAGGGCGGATGGCGAAAGCGTTCAGCGCCCGTGCCTCCGACGCGAAAGGAACCTTGCCGGTCCCGTGAGCGGTGTAGAGCGGCTTGATCCCGAATGGATCGCGCACAAGCCAGGTCCGGCCGTCGTGCCCGATGAGGCAGAAGGCGTACATGCCCCGCAGGCGCGCGAAGGCCTTTTCGCCCTCCAGCGCATAGAGGTGGAGCAGGGGCTCGAAATCGGAGCCGGTCTTCAGCTTGTCCTTGAGGCCGAACTCTTCGATCAGCTCGACGTAGTTGTAGATCTCGCCGTTACCGATGACGGTGGAGCCGGCGGCGTGGAGTGGCTGCCAGCCGCCTTCGAGGTCGATGATGGAGAGCCTCGCGTGGGCGACGGCCCAGCCGGGGCCGCTCTCGACGCGAATGCCGTTCGGACCCCGATGCTGGAGGGTCTCGATCATGGCGCGCACCGCCTGTTCGGGGGCCTCGTCAGCCCCCAGAATCCCTGCGATGCCGCACATCTACGCTTGGGCTCCCGCCAACCGTTCGAACAGGGCGTCCCATTGGGGCAGAACGGCCGCCTTGGAAACCTCCGTCGCACGGGATTTGCCGCCGGCGATAAGCCGCTGTTGCAGCTGGGGCGCGTCGATCAGGCCCTTGATCGTGCCGGCCAGCACCTCCGCGTCGTCGATGGGGACCAGGAGGCCGTCGACGCCGTCGCGGATCAGGGCCTTGGGCCCCGCCGCCTCGGCCGCGATGACCGGTTTGCCGTAGGCCCAGGACTGGATGACCACATTGCCGAGCGGCTCGACGCGCGAGGGGAAGACCACGATGTCGGCGGTGCGGTAGAGGGCGCCGGCGTCGTTGCGCCAGCCCAGCCAACGAACGCGGTCCTCGACGCCGAGCTCCTTGGCCAGGGCCTTGAGCTCGCCCTCCAGCGGGCCGGAGCCGGCGATCCAGAGATGGGCGTCCGGAATGTCGGCCAAGGCCCGGAGCGTAACATCGTGCGCCTTGGCGGAATGGAGCCGGCCCATGGCCAGCAGGAGGGGTGCGTCCTTCGGCGTATCGAGGGCCGCGCGGCTCTGGGGCGGCTGGTCGTCCGGCTCGGCGAAGTTGGGAATGTAATGGGCGCGGTCGGCGGGCCAGCCCTGCTCGACGATCCAGTCGCGGATGCCTTGGGTGTTGCCAACCAGGGCGTCGAAGCCGCGATAGTTCTTGAGGTCGTAATAGCCGCCCAGACGGCCGACGCGGGCCCAGGGCCCCCTGGGGCTGTGGCGGGCGGCGCGGTTCATCCAGGCGACGAGGACCTTCGCCTGCTGCTGGTCTGCATAGCGGCGCACGGCCGGGCGGGTGCCGAAATCCAGCGGGGAGCCAAACTTGAAGCTGTCGTGCGGCACGCCCGCAGCCTTCAGGGCGGCTTCGCGCGCTGCATGGTTGCGAATGGCCGCGAACGTGGGCCGTCCGCTCGCGTGCAGGGCGGTTACGAGGTCCAGATAATAGGTCTCGGCGCCCCCGTCGGCGGCCGAGCCCAGCAGGTGCAGGGCCGGTGTCATCAGCGCCGCCATGCTACGCCGTCGGGCGAGTTTTCGCACCTGTCTTGAACCGAAGCGCGTCGGCCTATATACGCGCCTCTCCCGACGGGCCGCGCGCCCGCTCAGGCTGGGTAGCTCAGCTGGTTAGAGCGGTGGATTCATAACCCACAGGTCGGCGGT
>CAMLNT010000274.1 GCA_946481425.1 uncultured Brevundimonas sp. | reverse complement strand
AGAGATGCGCTAGGGTGAGGGCGAACGGCACGGAGCGAAGCCCATGACGATCCGCAACCTTCTCCTGACGGCGGCCGCCACGGCGATTGTGTCCGCCTGCGCCACGGCGCCCTCCTATGGCCCCCGCGGGCCCGTTCCGCCGCCGCCTCCGGCTCCACCGTCGGAGGGACCGGGAGGCGGGGTTCTCCGGGACTGGCGCGGGATCATCACCTCGACCGACCGTGATCGGCTGAACCGGATCGACTCGGCGTGGCGGACCGCGCTCCAGCAGGCGCGGCGCTCGGAAGGGTCGGGAGACCTGGATTCCGTCGGCGATCTGATCGACCCGGACGCCGCGCTGGACAATCCGGCCCCGCCGACCGGGCGTTACCGCTGCCGGACGGTGAAGCTGGGTCATCAGGGCTCCGGCGGCCTGGGCTTCGTGGTCTATGGCTGGTTCGAGTGCGAGATCGAGCGGACACCGAATGGGCTCAGGCTGGTCAAGACGACGGGCTCGCAGCGGCCCAGTGGCCTGCTCTTCCCCGAGGACGGCGAGGGCATGGTCTTCCTCGGTTCGATGGCCCTCGGTGACGAGCCGCGGGCCAACTCCTACGGCAACAACGACGAGCGGGACTTCGCGGCCCGGTTCGAGCGGATCGGGCGGGCGCGGTGGCGGCTGGTGATCCCGTGGCCGCAGACGGAATCGACGCTCGACCTGATCGAACTGGTCCCCGCCAACTGAGCCGGCCGCGATCCATCGGCATCGGCGGGGCCGGGCCGAGTGGGCTGGCTCTGGCCCTGATGCTGGCCCGACGCGGCGACCGCGTGGTGGTGCACGAACGGTTCGCCGAGCCCGCGCCGGTGGGGTCGGGTTTCCTGCTTCAGCCAACCGGGCTGGCGGTGCTGGCGCAGCTGGGTCTGGACGAAGCCGTGCGGGCGAAGGGCGCGCCGATCCGCCGGCTCTACGGCGAGCGGGCCGATAACGGGCGCGCGGTGCTGGATGTCGCCTATTCCAACCTCAGAGGCGGGGAGACGGCGCTGGGCCTGCACCGGGCCAGCCTGTTCGCGGTGCTTTACCGGGCCTGCCTAGACGCGGGGGTCGCCTTCGAAACCGGGTTCGACGTCACGGAGGCGGATCGGGCGGCGGGTCAGTTCCTCACCCGGGACGGAAGACGGTCGGCACGGTTCGACCTGCTGGTGGATGCGCTGGGGGCGCGATCGCCGCTGGGGGCGTTTCGGCGGGACCTGACGTTCGGGGCGCTGTGGGCGACCACGCCTCTGGGCGAGGGCTTCCTCGGCGATGCCCTGGAGCAGCGCTACGAGGCCGCGCGCCTGATGATCGGGGTCCTGCCCATTGGCGAAGCGCCCGGCGTCGACGGGCCGGCGGCGACCTTCTTCTGGAGCCTGAAGCCGCGTGACCATGCCGCGTGGAAGGCGGCGGGGCTGGAACCATGGAAGGGCCATGTGCGTGACCTTTGGCCCGGCACGGCGGCCCTGCTCGACACCATCAGTCACCCCGACCAGATGATCCTGGCCCGCTACGCGCACCGCACGCGGATGAGCGCCGTGGAGGCGGGTCTCGCGGTGATCGGCGACGCTGCCCATTCGACCAGCCCGCAGCTGGGGCAGGGGGTGAACATGGGCCTGCTGGACGCACTCGCGCTCGACCGGGCGCTGGCCGCGCACCGCGATCTGGACGCGGCGCTCAGCGTCTATGCCGGGTCGCGCTGGCTGCACGTGCGGCTCTATCAGGCGCTGTCGTGGGCCTTCACACCCTTCTACCAGTCCGACGACCCGGTCCTGCCTGCGATCCGGGACCATGTGCTGGGGTGGGTCAGCCGCATTCCGCCAAGCCCCCGCCTGCTGGCGGCGACGGTGTCGGGGTTGCTGCTGGATCCGAGGCGGTCGCTGGGGCTGTAGGGCGGTCGACAAAAACACCGTCCAAGTCGTCCGGGTCGTTCGGGTCGTTCGCCTTGGCGTGGGTCGCCGATGGGGCGACGACGGCGCCATGTTCGCAACGATGAGAAAGACCGGGCGTCGAGGATAGGCGGTGTCGAAGCGGCGGGGATGGAGGGGCCTGGTTTTCTCACCATCGCCGGTCTTTTCAGGGAGATGGGCGTCGCGGAGGCGGGGGATTAGCGGCCCCTCTCCTCTATGGAGAGGGTTCGGATCAGGCGACCTTGGTCAGCCTCAGGTCCTGATAGTCGTACGAGAAGTCGATGTCGGGCGAGACGCCGCGCATCGTGGCGCGGACGGGGGCGCCGTTCTCGATCTCGAAGGTGATGAAGGCGTCCTCCTCGCGGCGGTCAGGGAAGCGGGTGCGGAAGGTCTCGCCGTTGTAGGGCTCAAGCGGGCCGTGCAGGGCGGGGGAGCGTGAGAACCTAAGCGTCAGTCCCGGCCCCTCCTGGCCGATCAGGATGTCGCCGTACCAGGGGTCGCGCCACGTGCCGACATAGGCTTCCAGCGGCAGCGACGGCGCCGCGCCCGAAGCCTGCTCGGCGTCGATGCGCGCCGCCGCTTCGAGCGAGCGCGTGGTTCCCTCCGCCTCCAGCCTCTGCCCATCCGCGATCCAGTCGAAGTTGGCCTTGTCCATGACGA
>CAMLNT010000273.1 GCA_946481425.1 uncultured Brevundimonas sp. | reverse complement strand
GGTGTGGAGGCAAGATAGGGGCGCGGGAAGCGTTGCGCTATGCGGCGGGAGCCTTGGGCGGGCGCCGACGGCGGCGGCGCGGCTTGCGCGGCTCGGGCGTGGGCATCGGCTGGACGGATGCGAGGGCGGCGAAAGGCGAGTCGGGACGCGGCGGCTTGATCTTCTTCGGCGGCTTCGGCGCTGTCTTCTTGAGCGTGGCCGCGACGGTGCGGGCCTGGTCCTCGGTCCAGCCTAGCGCCGCCAGAACGTCCTCGGCGAGCGGCTTGCCCTGCGCCTCGCGGCGGGCTTCGGCCCAGCGTTCGAGGATGTCCACGTCCAGCGTGAGCTCTCCCACGCGGCGCCGGCCGTGGGCGGCGAGGCTGAGGGGGCTTTCGGCGGGCTGGAGCGTGGCGAAGGCCATCAGGAAGGCGCGGGGGCGCTTCGTCTGGAGCTGGGGCAGCCAGAGGGAGTGGGCGCCGAGGTGGACGCCAAGTTCGCGCAAGGCGCGGCGTTCGACCTTGGAGAGGGCCGCGAGATCGGCCTCGACCTCGGCCCGATCGATCAGGCCCCAGGCCTCGACGAGGCGCCAGGCGATCCCGCGCGCGAGGCCCTTGAGCTTGCCGTTGGTCAGGGCGGCGTTGAGGCGGTGGAGCGACTGGAGGCGGCGCTGGCCCTCGGCCGAGAGGAAGGCTTCGATGCGTTTCGTGGCGCGCTCGCGTGGAGCGGGCTGGCCGAGGTCGCCGTGCAGGCGGACACGCGGCGAGAAGGGCCGGGCGTCCTTCGTCAGGGCCGCGACCTGGGACCCGTTCCAGGTGATGGAACCGTCGGGCAGGAGGTCGAAAGCCTTGTCCTGATCCGCGGCCAGGGCGCCGAGGCGGCGGACCACCTCGGGCTCGACGGCCCGACGGGCGGCGGCGCGTAGCGTCCGATCGGCGACAGTGGTGGTCGAGACCTCTCCGGTGAAGACCAGGCCGTTCAGCGTGCCGACGGTCTCGCCCTCGACGGTGACCTGGCCGGCGTCGGAAACCTGGGCGTAGATCGAGCTGTCCTTCAGCGCCTTCATCAGCACCGAGGTGCGGCGGTCGACGAAGCGGGCCTTGAGACGCTCGTGCAGGGCGTCGGAGAGGCGCTCTTCCAGGGCCTGGGTCTGGCCACGCCAGTGGTCGGCGTTCCGGAGCCACTGCGGCCGATGGGCGATATAGGCCAGGGTGCGGATCTGGGCGAGGCGGCCGGCGAGGACGTCGATCTCGCCGGCTGTGGAATCGACCGAGGCGAACTGGGGTGCGAGCCACTCCTCGGGGATGCGGGCGCCCGGACCGGTCAGGGCCTCGAACACCTCGCGGACGAGGCGGACGTGTTCGTCCAGGGTGGTCTTGCGGAAGTCCGGGATCTGACAGGCGTCCCATAGCTTGATGAGCTTGGCGCGGTCGCGGGCGGCGTGAACGATGTCGGGCTCGGCGGCGAGACGGCGGAGCGTCGTCTCGTCCAATGCCTCGGCGGCGAGGCGCAGGCCCTGGCGTTCCGGCGGACGGGCGAGCGAGGCCATCAGATTGGGCAGGGTGGTCAGGTCCAGCCGGCCGGAGCGCCATTCGGCGGCGGGGACCGGTTCGAAGTCGTGGCCCTCGACCGCCTGGATGAGATCGTCGTCCATGTCCTCGCATTCGCCGGTGACGCCGAAGGTCCCGTCGCGGGTGAAGCGGCCGGCTCGGCCCGCGATCTGACCGACCTCGGGCGGGGTCAGCCAGCGGGTCTTCTTGCCGTCGAACTTCCTGAGGGCGGCGAAGGCGACATGGTTCACGTCCATGTTCAGCCCCATGCCGATGGCGTCGGTGGCGACGAGGAAGTCGACCTCGCCGGACTGGTACAGCGCCACCTGTGCGTTGCGGGTGCGGGGTGAGAGGCTGCCCATCACGACGGCGGCGCCGCCCCGCTGGCGGCGGATCAGCTCGGCGATGGCGTAGACGGCGTCTGCGGAGAAGGCGACGACGGCGCTGCGTGGCGGCAGGCGGGTGAGCTTCCTCGGCCCGGAGTAGGTGAGCTGGGAGAAGCGGTCGCGGGTCTCGATATGGACGTCGGGCAGCAGCCGCCGGATCAGCGGCGCCATGGTCCCGGCGCCCAGGAACATGGTCTCGTAGCGGCCGCGCGCATTCAGCAGCCGATGGGTGAAGATGTGGCCGCGCGCGGGGTCGGCGCAGAGCTGGATCTCGTCGACGGCGAGGAAGTCGACCGACCGTTCCAGCGGCATGGCCTCGACGGTGCAGACCCAGTAGTCGGGCCGGCCGGGGACGATCTTCTCCTCGCCGGTGATCAGGGCGACCGAGGCCTTGCCCTTGAGGGCCACGACCCGGTCATAGACCTCGCGCGCGAGAAGGCGCAGCGGCAGGCCGATCATGCCGGACGCGTGGCCGCACATCCGCTCGACCGCCAGATGGGTCTTGCCGGTGTTGGTGGGGCCCAGAACCGCGGTGACGCGCGAAGGGCCGAGACCTGTGGACCGGTCGCTCATGCCCCGAAGGTGGAGAGCGTCGCGCCCTCAGGCAAGCGCCGCCTTTAGTGGACGGCGTGTTCCAGCGGGGCCCAGGTGGGCGGGGGCTGGAGGTCGGCG
>CAMLNT010000272.1 GCA_946481425.1 uncultured Brevundimonas sp. | reverse complement strand
GGTGTGCCTGCTCGCCTTCATGCATCGGCTGAGCGACGAGCAGGTGCTGGAGCTGGCCGACACACTGCACCACGTGATCCGCATGCGCCGCCGTCGTCCCGCCGATGTGTCATCGACCCTGCGCGAGCGTCGATGGACCCCGCGGACCCCGGACGGAAAGGTCGTGGATCTCTGGCGCGAGCCCTGATCAGGCGGCGTAGGCGTCGATCTCCGCGAGCCTCGCGCGCTTCTCGGCCTCAGAGAGGAAGCTACCCTCGAAGCTGTTACGCGCTATCCGGGTCACCTGATCCCCTGTCAGGCCGACCGCGTTCGCCAGAGCGAGGTAGTTCTGGTTCACGTAGCCGCCGAAGTAGGCGGGATCGTCCGAGTTCAGGGTTACGTGCAGGCCCCGGCGCAGCATCTCGGGGACCGGGTGGTCCTTGAGGTCGTCGACCACGCAGAGCTTCAGGTTTGACAGGGGACAGACCGTCAGGGTCATCTGCTCGTCGGCCAGACGGCGGATGAGCGTCTCATCCTCCATCGACCGGTTGCCGTGATCCATGCGGTCGATCTGCAGCAGGTCGAGCGCTTCGTGAACGTATTCCGGCGGGCCTTCCTCGCCGGCGTGGGCGCACAGCTTCAATCCCATGTCGCGGGCGCGGGCGAAGACGCGCTGGAACTTGGACGGCGGATGCCCGACCTCGGAGGAGTCCAGCCCGACGCCAACGATCCGGTCCAACCACGGCTCGGCCTGCTGCAAGGTGTCGAACGCGGCCTCTTCATCAAGGTGACGCAGGAAGCAGAGGATCAGCTTGGATGAGACGCCGAGTTCAGCCTCGGCCGTCGTCATACCGGCCAGCAGGCCGTCTGCGGCGACTGAGAAGGGCAGGCCCCGGTCCGTATGCGTCTGAGGGTCGAAGAAAATCTCGGCGTGTCTGACATTGTCAGCCGCAGCGCGCTGGAAATAGGCCAGCGCCATGTCGCGGAAATCCTGCTCGGTCTGCAGGACGTTGGCTCCGGCGTAATAAATGTCGAGGAAATCCTGCAGGTTCGAAAAATCATAGGCCGCGCGCACGGCCTCGACGCTGTCGAACGGGATGACGACCTTGTTGCGCTGGGCAAACTCGAACATCTGCTCGGGCTCGAGGGAGCCTTCGATATGCAGGTGGAGCTCGGCCTTGGGCAGACCTGCGATGTAGCTGTCGAGCCGTTCCATTGCGTGTTCCCCGATTTCGTCCCACGCTAGCCGCGGGCGCCCGTCGGCGCCAGACCGGGAGCCTTTCATGCGCCGCATCATGATCGCCACCGTCGTCTGTCTCGCCCTCGCTAAAGCCACGCCCGCCATGGCCGAGGAGATCGTTGAAGGATCGCCACACTGGCCGACCGCTCAGGCCCTGATCGGCAACGAACGGACCGCCTGGGATGTCTATGCGCGACGCGACACCGCGGCGCCGGACCTGCTGTCGGGTGACTACGTCGAGGTGCTGGACGACAATACGCTGAACGACCGCGCGGCTCATCTCGCGATGATCGTGGACGCCGACCTCTCGGCCTATGCGCTCGAAGGCTTCCGCGTCATCCGGTTGTCGGACGACGCCATGGTCGTCACCTACGAAGCCGACTGGACCGACGGAGCGGGTGAGAGCGGCCGGGTCGCCATCAGCTCGGGCTGGGCGCTCCGGGACGGCGCATGGAGAAACGTCTTCTACCGCGAGACGCCGCTGCCCTAGGCCGAACGGGCCCGTTCGTCATGGCGCAGCGCGCGGCAGTCGCGGCCTGGATTTCGGGCCATGGTGCGGGCCTGCTGGAACACGTGGTCGAACAGGGCGCCCAAGGCCGGCCGGTGCGTCATGAGGAAGATTCCGCTGGCCAGGCTCTCCCGCTGATCGGTGATCACCGCCGTTTCGATCTGCGGCGCGGTGAGGGCCGTCTCAAGCGCCGTCGGAGAGGTGAAGTGGATCGTTCCAGCGATGGCGTCGGAATTCCTGAGCCCGGTGTTCTCGGCGTCGCGGGCGCGCGCGAAGAACGGCCAGTCCCGGCGCTCGCCGTCCTGAGTATAGGGCGCGAAGGTCACTTCAGCGGTCGTGGCTCGCGTCGACGTCATCCGCACGGCGTGGATCACCGTGACCCAGCGCAGCGACGTTCGCGCCCCGGTCTCGAAATCGGTGATGCCGTAGTTGAGCTCGATGCGCGGGAATTCCACGTTGGCGCGGGCGTTCTGGCGAGGCGGGGCCCAGATCGCATCCCCATAGATGACCTGACCGTCCTCGACCTCAAGGTGGATGGTGTGTTCGCCGGCGGGGCCCCTCAGGGTCGATTCGCACACCCGCACATCAGCGTGTGCGGGCAGCGCGCAAACGAGGGTGGCGGCCGCCACAGCGATCGGGAGCAGGGATTTCACGGGGACCTCCGACTTACCCAATCAGATTGCCAGACAACCGACGGTGGCGGCAAGCTGCTCTACATGCGGTCCGGTGTCTGGATCCCGAGCAGGTCAAGCGCGATCTCGAGCTGACGCAGGACCGCTTCGGTCAGAGCCAGACGCGGGCCGCGGGTCGCCTCGTGTCCCGGCGCCAGGATCGGACAGGCCGCGTAGAACTTCGAGAAGGACTGAGCCAGGCGATAGGCATGCTCGGCAAGGGCGTTGGGTCCGCGCCGGTCGTA
>CAMLNT010000271.1 GCA_946481425.1 uncultured Brevundimonas sp. | reverse complement strand
CCGCCGATCCATGCCCGGCTGAGGGTCGAGGAATGGTCCAAGTCCGTCAGCCCCTGGCCGTTCTCGGCCTAGTCGAGAACGACCCTCCCCTCCTCATCGAGGGTGTAGGCCACACCCGAACGGGTGAAGAGACTGGCCATGGCGGCGTGGGGATCCGGCGCGCCGCTGTCGAGCATCAGCTCGATGTCCGAGGCCAGGGAGGCGTCGCCCGAGACAGCGGTGAGATGGGCCAGCCATTCGGCGCGGGACAGCACCTCGTCTTCCCGGTTGGCCTCGATCAAGGGCCGCAGGAAGGTGAACCAGTCGCCCCCGTCCGCGCGCCGCTGGGTCGCCTCGGCGGCAAGGGCGAAGACCGCACCGCAGGCATAGAAGGCGCGATGTTCGCCCCGGCCCGCGGCCTCGGCGACCGGCTCGATCGCCAGGCCCGCGCATTCGTCGACCAGATCCTGAAGCTGGGCGCGAACGTCGAAATCGGGATCGAGCACCGAGGCGGCGCGCATGGCCATGAGGTCGGCGCCGCCCTCGGTGATCCAGGCGTCGCGGGCGACGGCGTAGCGCACGGTCTGGCCTAGCCAGAAATGGGCGGACTCATGGGCGATGAACCAGCGCGAGGCCGCGCGGATCTGGGGGCTTTCCTCCACCACGCCCTCGCCTTCGAAATTCATCACGATCAGGCCGGGCATGACGCTGCCGCCCATGGAATAGACGCTCGGCGTGGGACCGGCCCAGCTCGCCATGATGGTCGGGCGGCCGAAGGCGCCGGGGCCGAGGCGGTCGGCGTAGAAGTCGGCGACGCGCGGGCCGAAGTCCTGGAAGCCCGTGGCGATCCAGCCAGGAAGCTGAGGATCGACTACAGTCATGAGGCGATCGCTGGCGACGATCTCGGCCTGGCCGAAGAGGATGTAGGTGTTGGCCCCGTGGGAGCTCACCGCGTCGTAGCGCTCACCCTGGAACAGGACGGGCCCCGCCCGATCGCTCCAGCGGACGTTGGCCTCGACCAGATCGAAGTCGACGGTGTTGAGGTCCGCCGGCACGGCCTCGACGGCGGTGAGGGAGGCGTTCGGGAAGACGTCGAAAATGCCCGTCGGCATGGCGATCGAGCCGTCGGTGAAAGTCAGGGTCGCGTAGTCGGCCTCCAGGTTGTGATGCTCGGGCCGCATCTCGATCTCGACGCGGCGGGGCACCGGGCCGCCGTCGCCGGTGGTCAGGACGTCGTAGGCGCCGACGCGGCGGAGGACCACGCCCGGGGTCGTCACCCGCCATTGCTGGAGCCGCCAGGGCTGGCGTGTCTCCTGGATCAGGGACGAGTTGAAGAAGGCCCAGGCGGGGGCGTCGGCAGGCAAGTCGTAGGTAACGAGAAAGACCTCGCCGGCGCGCTCGACCGAGACCTCGGGCGGCGTGGACTGGGCGGAGGCCCGACCGGTGAGCGCGGCCATCGCCAGGACGGCGGCCGCCGTGATAGTCGCCAGACGCATGTGGGTTCCCCTGAATTCTCCTCTGGCTAACCGCGGTTCGGTGGCCGGTCCAGTTAAGTCGCGGACAGCCTGATGGCGGAATCCGGGCCGTTCGCTCTGGACGCCGAGGCCTGCGCGCGGGCGCTGATCGGCTGGACCCTGACGATCGACGGGATCGGGGGCGTGATCGTGGAGACGGAGGCCTATGACCGGAGCGATCCGGCGTCGCACAGTTTCCGGGGCCAGACCCCGTCCAACGCCGCGATGTTCGGGCCGGCGGGTCACGCCTATGTCTACCGGTCCTACGGCATCCACTGGTGCCTGAACCTGGTTTGCGGAGGCGCGGGGTCGGGCCAGGCGGTGCTTATCCGGGCCTTGGAGCCGACTGAGGGCATCGAGACGATGCGCGAGCGGCGGGGGCTGGAGCCGTTGAGGTCGCTTTGCTCGGGGCCGGGCAAGGTCTGTCAGGCTCTGAACGTGTCCAAGGCCCATGACGGCCTGTCCTTGAGCCGCCCCCCGTTCCGGCTGGAGGCGCCGGGTGAGGCGGCGGGCGAGATATTGGCGGGGCGCCGGATCGGCATCACCAAGGGGGTCGAGACCCCTTGGCGGTTTTGCCTGAAAGGGTCACGCTACCTCAGCCGCGCCCACCTGCCCTGACCGGAGCCCGCCATGTCGCACTCGAATGAGGAAGCCGCCCGCCGCTGGTTCGGCAAGGCCCCGGACGATCTGGCGGATGTCGAACGCCGCGTTCTCAAGAAGGCGTCGCTGGGTCGTCCGATCAGCCAGGCCCCGGCGAGTCCCGCCGAGGCCGCGTTCGGCGATCGCCTGGCGGACCGGGTGGCGAGCTTCGGCGGCTCATGGACCTTCATCTCCCTGTTCGGGATTGTGCTGCTGGCCTGGACGGTCGGAAACGTGCTGCTGATGAGCCGGGCGTTCGACCCCTACCCGTTCATCTTCCTCAACCTGATGCTGTCGATGCTGGCGGCGGTGCAGGCGCCCATCATCATGATGAGCCAGAACCGCCAGGCGGCGAAGGACCGGGCCGAGGCCGAGCACGACTATGAGGTCAATCTGAAGGCCGAGATCGAGATCATGGCCCTGCACGACAAGCTGGACGAGCTTCGCGCCCGCGACATTGAGGGGCTGATCGCCCGCCAGCAGGAACAGATCGAACTGCTCCAGCGGATTGTGCAGGAGAAGCGGTAGGGCTGTCGCCCTGCCAGTCCG
>CAMLNT010000270.1 GCA_946481425.1 uncultured Brevundimonas sp. | reverse complement strand
CGGCCAGCACATGCACGCGGTCCGGGCGGATGTAATCGAGCAGGCGCTGATAGTGGGTGATCACCAACATGGACCGCTGCGGCGAACGCAGGGCATTCACCCCATCAGCCACGACCTTGAGCGCATCGATGTCGAGGCCGGAATCCGTCTCGTCGAGGATCAGCATCGACGGCTGGAGCAGCGCCATCTGGAGCACCTCCATCCGCTTCTTCTCGCCGCCCGAGAAGCCGACGTTCAGCGGCCGCTTGAGCATGTCGAAGTCCATCTTGAGCGCGGTCGCCGCCGCCTTGGCGGCCTTGAGGAACTCCGGCGCCGACATCTCGGCCTCGCCGCGCGCCTTGCGCTGCGCATTGATCGCCGCCCGCACGAAGGTCAGGGCCGGCACGCCGGGGATTTCGACCGGATACTGGAACGACAGATACAGGCCCTTCGCCGCCCTCTCGGCGGGCTCGAGGCCCAGCAGGTCCTCGCCGCGCCAGGTCGCTGCCCCGCCCGTGACCTCATAGTTCGGCCGTCCCGCCAGGGCATAGCCCAGCGTCGACTTGCCGGCCCCGTTCGGCCCCATGATGGCGTGCACCTCGCCCGCGGGCACGTCGAGCGTCAGGCCCTTGAGGATCGGCTTGTCGGCCACGGAGACGGAGAGGTTGGAGATGGAGAGCATTAGCGGAGCTGGGACCAGAGATAGAAGCCGCCCAAGGCGACAAAGATAAGGATCGGGATGATGAGCGGCTTGAGGAATTCAATGACCTCGGCGCGCCGATCGCGGGGCGGCGTCGGATAGGATTTCTCGACGTACCGCTGAAGCGCCGCCGCCCGCTCGGCGGGCGTGCCGCGCATCGTAGCGAGCAGGTCGGGGTCCATGTCTTCGGCACCCTCGATCGGCGGGGCCTCGGCCGCGACATGAAGCTCGGCCAGCGACGCGCCCGGCCCGAAGTCGTCCTCCGGCGGGAACACCTCATCCTCGATCCACAGGGCCGCGCGCCAGCGTCGGCCGAGGACCTGCTGGATCAGATTGACCGTCTGGGCCGACAGCGTGCCGCGCGCGCCGAACGACAGGACGGTGTCGCCAAGCTCCGACCCGCCGTCAGGCCGCTCATCCTCTGGCCAGTCCGACAGCGGAAAGACGCCGTAGTCAAAGCCGCTCTCGGCCCCATCCACGGTCACCGGCAGCCAGCCGCCGACATTCTGGTCGAGCTTGAAGTCCGCCGGAAAGGTCATTGCGACGCCGGTCTCGGCGATGGCGGCGACCAGGTCCGCGACCGGCGGCAGGTTCGCTTTGCGGACGATCAGGCTGCTGTCGACGCTCATCGCGCGGCCCCGTTCGGCCGCATCGCAGCGCGCGCCGCGTCCCCCGGGACATAGGGAGTCAGGCCCTTGAGGATCGGCTTGTCAGCCACGGTGACGGAGAGGTTTGAGACAGAGAGCATTCAGCGATGACCACGCGGCGTCCGGGCGGCGATGATCAGCGCCAGGACGAGAAGAACGAGAGGGAATCCGACGGCTGCCAGGAAGGCCCACTTGGGGTCGTCGGTGATGCGGGACGCGACCCAGGCCGCGATGACAAGGGCGACGTCGGCGGCGAAGGCGGCCACGACCGCGATCCAGCCGGCCCGGGTGACCGGGCGGATGCGGAAGATCGAGCCGTCCATGACGAACCAGGGCGCGCTCATCAGATCTCGCACGGGAGCTGGGTGAGCGAGATTTCGAGCCAGGCGTTCGCGCCCTCGGCGTCGCCGCTCAGCGAGTAACGGATGAAGCCGCGCCGCCCCGGCGCCGTGGCCTCATAGACCGTGACCCGGGAAAAGCCGCCGAAGTCGTCGGTGCAGAGCTGGCGAAGGCTCAGCGACGAGCCCGCGAAGGCCTCCTCGGCCGTGAAGCTGCACCCGGTGTAGGTCGAGCCGAAACAGTAGAGCTGCGGCGTGCCCGGCTCGATCTTGATCAGGTCGGAACCGGCCGTGACGGACCAGGCGAGTTCGCGCGTGCCTCGATCCTGAACCGTCGAGGTCCGACCGGTGACCGTCACGCGGGCCAGGCCGATGCGAGGGTCGCGAGGCGACGCCGGCGGGTCGAGCCACAGGACCGGCGCCTCCGACGAGGTCGCCGACAGGGCATCGGCACCCTCAGCCGGCAGCAGACGCTCGACTAGCGCCGGCAGCGCGATGGACTGGGCCGACGCCGCCTCGGGCGGGGCGACCTCCTGCTGGCACAAGGCGGAAACGAAGGCCGCAAGCAGAACGGTCATCCCACGCTCCCTTCCAGCGAGATCGCCACCAGCTTCTGCGCCTCCACGGCGAACTCCATCGGCAGTTCCTGCAGCACCTCGCGCACGAAGCCGTTGACCAGCAGCTGCACCGCCTCCTCTTGGCTGAGGCCACGCTGCATGGCGTAGAACAGCTGGTCCTCACTCAGGCGGGTGGTGGTCGCCTCGTGCTCGAACTGGGCCTGGCCGTTGCGGGCCTCGACATAGGGCACGGTGTGGGCCGCGCACTCCTTGCCGATCAGCAGGCTGTCGCACTGGGTGAAGTTGCGCGCGCCGGTCGCCTTCGGATGGGCTGAGACCAGGCCGCGGTAGGTGTTGGACGACCGCCCCGCCGACACGCCCTTGGAGATGATGCGCGAGCGGGTGTTCTTGCCCAAGTGCACCATCTTGGTGCCGGTGTCGGCCTGCTGGCGGCCGTTGGTGATGGCGATGGAATAG
>CAMLNT010000269.1 GCA_946481425.1 uncultured Brevundimonas sp. | reverse complement strand
ACGCTGATCGCCGCGCGCACTTCCTCGCGGATGGTGTCAGACAGCGGCTCGAGCCGGACCCAGCGGTTCTGTAAGATCCGGCTTTCAATCCTCAAGCGAGCACCGCCCTGAGGTCGGCCGGATCTACGCCCTTAACGGCCTCCGCACGGCCAAGGCCATCGGCCAGGATCAGGGTCGGCACGCCGGCCTCGGCCTTCTTGTCTGCCCCCATCCGCGCGATCAGGGCGTCCGGTTCGAACAGGCCGAGCGCCTCGACTTCAGTTGGCAGGCCGCACAGGGCCGTCAGCCTCTCCAGTCGCCGAACTTCGTCCGGGGCCACCCGTCCCAGCCTCTCGGACAGCCGGTACGCCAGCACGCAGCCGAGCCCGACAGCCTCGCCGTGCAGGATGCCATCGGCATCATATCCCGCCTCGACCTCAATGGCGTGGGCGAAGGTATGTCCCAGGTTCAGCAGCGCCCGCCGGCCCTGCTCAGTGGGATCCTCGGCGACGATCTCGGCCTTGATCTCGACGGCCCGGCCAATCGCGTGTTCCAGGGCCAAGCCGTCTCCCGACATCACCTCGGGCGCCCAGTTCTCAAGCCAGGCAAAGAACTCGGCGTCAGCAAGCAACGCCGCCTTGATGATCTCGGCCATGCCGGCGCTGATCTGCCGTTCCGGCAAGGTCTCCAGCACCTCCAGATCCGCAATCACGCGACGCGGATGATGGAAAGCGCCGATCAAATTCTTGCCGTGCGGAGTATCCACCGCCGTCTTGCCGCCGACCGAGGAGTCGACCTGGGCCAGCAGGGTGGTCGGCGCCTGGAGCACCGGGATGCCCCGCATGAACAGCGCCGCCGACAGCCCCGCCAGATCGCCGACGACGCCGCCCCCCAGAGCCAGCACCCCCGACTTGCGGTCCAGCCCCAGCTGCAGGAGTTGATCCAGAACGCCCGTCAGCATCCCCATGCTCTTGGAGCTTTCTCCGGGTGGGACTGCGAGCAGGTCCGCCTCGATTCCGGCTCGCGCGAGAGCGTCCAGGATCCGCGCACCGTAGATGCCCGCGACCGTCTCGTCCGAAACAACCGCTATCCGGGGGCGCGGCAGATAGGGGAAGATTTGGGCGCCGGCGTCGTCCAGCAGGCCGCGCCCGACGACGACCTGGTAGGGCTCCACACCCGGCGCGGAAATCGAAATGGTCTTCACTCGGGGCTCCGGGCGTAGTGCGCTTCGAGGGCCGTGATCACCGCGCGGACGGCGTCCCGGTGGGCGCCCTCGCCGGTCATCACATGGATGTCGGCCAGGGCGTAGGTCGGATAGCGTGTCTCGGCGAGCCGCGACAGGACTTCCATCGGATCCTTGTCGCGCAGCAAGGGCCGCGTATCGCGGCGCGTGGCCCGCTCCACCAGGACGCCCAGCTCGGCCTTCAGCCAAACCGTCACAGCCGACCGCTTCAATGCCTCGCGCGTACCTTCGCTCATGAAGGCGCCTCCGCCGGTCGCCAGCACGACAGGGGGACCCTCCAGGATTCGCCGGATGACCCGCTGCTCGCCCGCACGGAATTCGGCCTCGCCGAGTTCGGCGAAGATGTCCGCCACCGACCGTCCGGCAGCCTTCTCTATCTCGGCGTCAGCATCGAAAAAGGTCATGCCGAGCGCAGACGCAAGCCGCCGGCCGACGGAGGATTTTCCAACCCCCATCAGCCCGACCAAGGCTATAGTCCGGCGCGTGATGTCAGAAGCTTCGGGCATGAGTCTCAAAGGCTTTATACGGGCCGCCGTGGCCGCCGCCAGCAGAGCCTTCGCATGAACCGCTGGATCGAGGCCTTTCTGGAGATGATGGCAGTGGAGCGAGACGCCTCGCCCCATACCCTTTCAGCCTATGAGCGCGACCTTATCGACGCTGACACGCGGCTCGACGGCGGCCTTGCGACGGCCACCGAAGGCTCCGTCGAGACGTGGTACGCCGACCTGTCGCGGCGTGGCCTGTCACCCGCGACCGCCGCGCGCAAGCGCGCGGCCATACGGCAGTTCTATCGCTTCGCCCTGCAGGAAGGCTGGCGAACCGATGACCCATCCAGGGGTTTGGAAGCGCCGCGTCAGGGTCGGTCTCTCCCCAAGGTCCTGGAGCGGGACGCTGTCGAACGCATCCTGTCGGCAGCCGCACGGGACGACGCCGGCGGCGCACTCCGGCTCGTCTGTCTGATCGAACTGGCTTACGCATCGGGCCTGCGTGTTTCAGAACTGCTGGGCCTCAGGCTTGAGGCCGTCGCGCACGATCCGGCCTTCCTTATGGTGCGGGGCAAGGGCGACAAGGAGCGGCTGGCGCCCCTGAATGACGCGGCGCGGGCTGCGATCCGCGCCTGGTTGCCGCTTCGGAACCCGGCGACATCTCTGTGGCTGTTTCCTTCTCGCGGCAGGAGCGGACACCTCACTCCTCGCCGTTTCGATCAACTTCTTAAGGACGCAGCCCGCGAGGCAGGCGTTGATCCGGCCGCGGTCAGCCCGCATGTCTTGCGGCATGCGTTCGCCACGCATCTTTTGGAGGGCGGGGCCGATCTCAGAATTCTGCAGACACTGCTGGGTCATGCGGACATCGCCACGACCCAGATCTACACCCACGTCGCCAAAGAACGGCTGGCGGAAGTTGTGGCACAGAACCACCCGCTGTCGCGTCGGCGCAAGACCTAGGCCTCGCCGTCGCCACTGCGGCTGGCGTGGTGGCGCTCGACCGCCTTCAGGATAGCGCTGGCCAATTGTGGACGAAGGTTCTT
>CAMLNT010000268.1 GCA_946481425.1 uncultured Brevundimonas sp. | reverse complement strand
GCGGTCGTGGTTTCGATCAACTACCGCCTCGGCGTCCTGGGCTATCTGGCCCATCCCGAGCTGAGCGCGGAGTCGCGCCAGAACGTCTCGGGCAACTACGGCTTGCAGGACCAGATTCTGGCGCTGCGCTGGGTCGAGGAAAACATCTCGGCCTTCGGCGGTAATCCCGAAAACGTCACCATCGCCGGCGAATCCGCCGGAGCGCTGAGCGTCATGTATCTGATGGCCTCGCCGGAGGCGCGCGGCCTGTTCGACCGAGCCATCGCACAGTCCGCCTACATGATCTCGACGCCTGAGCTCCGCTCTGCGCGGCATGGCGATTTCGCCGCCGAGACGGTCGGGCTTTACGTCCAGACCCAGCTAGGCCGGGCCAACCTCGCGGACCTGCGCGCGATGGACGCCCAGGAACTGACGGTGGCGGCCGGGGCCGCCGGCTATGCGCCGTGGGGCACGATCGACGGAGTGTTCCTGCCCGAACAGCTGGTGACGGTCTTCGACCGCGGCGAGCAGGCCCCAGTCCCGCTTCTGGCCGGCTTCAATCAGGGCGAGATCCGGTCTCTCAGGATGCTGGCTGCGCCGCCGTCAGCCGATGCGGCGACCTATGAGGCCGAAATCCGCGCCCGCTACGGCGAGTTCGCCGACGAGTTCCTGCGGCTCTACCCGTCGTCGGACATCGCGGAGAGCGTGCTCGCCACGCCGCGCGACGGCCTCTACGGCTGGACGGCGGAGCGGCTGATGCGCCGTCAGACAGCGCTGGGGCAGAACGCCTACCTCTACTTCTTCGATCACGGCTACCCGGCGGCCGATGAAGGCGGCTACCACGCCTTCCATGCGGCCGAGATCCCCTATGTCTTCGGCACGCCGGACCGGACGCCGCCGCGCTGGCCGGCCGTTCCGGACACCGAAGAGGAAGCCCGCTTCTCGGCCGCCATGCGCGCTTACTGGCTCAGCTTCGCCCGTGACGGAGCGCCCTCTGCGCCGGACCAGCCGGCTTGGCCGGTCTATGGGGACGCGCGCGCCTACATGGCCTTCGAGGCCGAGCCGGTGGCGCGCGAGCGACTGCTGCCGGGCATGTTCGAACTGCACGAGGCGGTGGTCTGCCGCCGTCGTGTCGCGGGCGGGATTCCCTGGAACTGGAACTTCGGCCTGATGTCGCCGCCGCTTCCGCCTGCCGGATCGGCCTGCCCATGAACGACGGTGAGATGCAGGCCTGGCCGCTCACGCTCGACACCTTCATCGACCACGCGGCCCGGTGGCACCCTGATACCGAAGTGGTCACGGCGAGGGACGACGGCACGCGCGCCCGGATCGGTTATGCCGGCCTGCGCGAGCGGAGCCGCAAGGCGTCCTCTGTCCTGGCGCGACTGGGGGTCGGCCGCGGGGACCGGGTCGCCACCCTGGCGTGGAACAGCCAGGCGCATGTCGAGGCCTGGTATGCCGTGATCGGGATGGGTGCGGTCTGCCACACCCTGAACCCACGCCTGACCGAGGCCCAGCTCGCCTCAATGACCGTGCAATCCCAGGCGAGAGTGCTGATCGCCAGCGCAGACTTGGCGCCGCTGGCCCGCCGGGTCGCCGCCCGCACGCCGGGTCTGGGGCAGGTGCTCGTCATTGACGGAGAGGGCGAGCCAGACTCGCTTGAGGCCCTGCTTGTCGACGCAGGCGCCGATGTCACCTGGGGCGACTTCGAAGAGACGGCTCCGTCCGGCCTATGCTTTACATCGGGGACCACCGGCGCACCCAAGGGTGTCACCTACACACACCGGTCCAGCTATTTGCACACGCTTCGCCTGCTGCAGGCCGACGTGATGGCGATCACCGCGCGCGACACCATCCTCGCGGCCGTTCCGATGTTTCACGCCAACGCCTGGGGCCTGCCCTTCGCAGCGCCGGCGGCCGGCGCGCGGCTGGTGTTGCCGGGCCGAATGCTGGACGGCGCCAGCCTGGCGCGGCTGATAAACGACGAAGACGTGACCCTGGCTGTCGGCATCGGCACCGTCTGGCTAGGGCTGGTCGAACACCTCGAGACGCATGGCGGCCACACGCCGAGCCTGCAGCGGGTCATCGTGGGCGGCGCGCCGATGGCGCCGGCCCTGATGGAACGGATCGAGCGCCGCCTCGGCGTCACCGTCCAGACCAGCTGGGGCATGACGGAGCTGTCGCCTCTGGGCACCTGTGCGCCTCCGCACGACCCCGGCCGCTCGGCGCTGAACTCCGGTCGTACCGCCATCGGCTTGGATCTTCGTCTCGCCGACGCCGGCGGCACGCCCCTGCCCAATCAGCGAGGGTCCGAGGGCCACCTGCATGTCCGCGGCGCCGCCGTGGTGAAGCGATACTTCGGAGAAGAGTCGCCAGCGACCGACGCTGAAGGCTGGTTTGCAACGGGGGACCTGGCCCGCATCGCGGCCGACGGCGCCTTGACCATCACCGGGCGCGCCAAGGACCTGATCAAGTCGGGCGGCGAATGGATCAATCCGGCCGAGATCGAGGCGGTGGTCACTGAGTTGCCCGATGTCTCGCTGGCGGCCGTGATCGGGCGACCAGATCCCAAATGGGGCGAGCGCCCGCTACTGATCGTCCAGACCCGCGAATCCAGCGATATTTCCGACGAAGCGCTTCTGGCGCCGCTGCACGGTCGGGTCGCGTCGTGGTGGATTCCGGACGCGGTGATCCGGCTGCAGCGCATGCCGCTCGCATCGACGGGCAAGATCGACAAGTTACATCTGCGATCGAGATACGGCGGTGGGTGAGATAGCTTGCCGTG
>CAMLNT010000267.1 GCA_946481425.1 uncultured Brevundimonas sp. | reverse complement strand
CCGCCCGCCCAGACCCGAGAGAATCCAGATTCCCTGAGCCCAGCGGCCACACAGCGGCCGGTGGTCGCTGGTCGTGGCGCGGACAGCCGCGCGCGACTTGATCTCCGCTCCCTGCAGGGCCCGGGACAGCCGCGGCCGCGCTTGTTCGAGCCGCGTGAGCAGGGCCTCGGACTCGCCGACTGAAGTCTCGATGTCCGTGCGGCCGCGGTCATGGGTGGCGCCGACGAGGACCCCTTGGCGCGTGGGGATGGCGTAGCCCGGCCCCCAGATCGACGGCGCAACGGCTTCGACCCCGTCGACCCAGGCAAGTTGTCCCCTCACCGGCGACAGCGGCGCATCGACCAGCGCCTCTGCCCCCCATCCCGCCGCCACGACGACATGATCGAACGCTGCCGACGTTCCGTCCTCGAAGATGAGCTGAGCCGGACTTCCGGGCATGATGCGCGCGACCCGACGGCGGTCCACCATCTGATCAGCCAGCCAGGTGTCGAGTACGGCGCGCGGCTCGATAACCAGCGCCTCTTCCAGCCAGACGCTTGTTTGGGCCTCGGCCTCGCCGAGACGCGCAGCGGACGCCTCAGCGGCAAGCTCGACCATGGCGCCCTGCGGCCAGATCGGTTGCCTGGCGACCTGCAGGAGCCGCGCGAGATCGGCCGGATCCTTCGGTGAGCGGATAACGCCCTGATGCAGCAGCGCATCGGGCGTCTCCGCACGGTAGAGGGTGACCGCCCGGTGAAACGTCTGCGCGGCTAGCACCGCGGCGTCGGACAGGCCCGCATCGACCCAGGGCGTGACCAAAGCGGCCGGCGCGCCGGACGCCCCGGCCCCGGCTCCTTCGTCATCGAAGAGCGTGGTGGCGACCCCGAGGCAGCGAAGCGCGCGCGCCACGGAGGCGCCGGCGATGCCCGCCCCTACGATGGCGACACGGTCGACGGGGGTGGTGTCAGCCGCAGCGCCGGACAGCCGCGCCTCAAGCCGTTCGCGCTTGCGACCATGACCCGGCTTCTTTTCGACGGCGAAGCCGTGGTCGGCCAGCGAGCGGCGCACGTGGCCGGCCACGGTGAAGGTCGCGACGCGGGCGCCCGGCGCGCTTCGGTCCGCGACGAAACCCAGGACTTCAGACGACCACATCGCCGGGTTCGTCGAGGGGGCGAAGCCGTCGAGGAACCAGGCGTCCGCTTTGCCCGCCCACTGTCTTAGACCCGCAGCCGCATCGCCCAGCCAGAGGTCCAGGGTCGCGCCCAGCGACGGAAAATCGATCCGGTGAAGACCCGGAACAGGCGCCGGCCAACGGTCGAGCAGCATCTGCGAGAACAGCGTCAGCTGCGGCCAAGCCGCGTGGGCGGCCGACGCGGCGGCCCGCGTCAGCGGATGCGCCTCCACCGACCAGATGTTCAGATAGCCGCCAGGCGGGCGGGTGCGCGACCAGAGTTCGAGCAGCGCAAGGATATTCAGGCCCGTGCCGAATCCGAGCTCCCCAACGACAAAATGCCGTCGACCGGCCCAAGCGTCCGGAAGACCGCAGCCCTCGAGAAACACGGCCCGTGTCTCGGCCAGCCCGTCCTCGCGCGAGAAATAGACGTCACCGAAAACGCGCGAGACCGGCGCACCGGCGTCAGTCCAGTCCAGGTCTGCAGGGGTCAGCGGGTCCGGAGTCATCCGCAGCTAGATGGCCGGGTCGGAGGCAAAGGAAAAGGGGCCGCCCATTGGACGGCCCCTTCCCTCGTTCTCGTGGCTTGCGCCTTACTGGGCGGGCTCTTCGGCCGCGGCGCCTTCAGCAGCGCCTTCCATGGCCTCACCGGCGGCCTCGCCGGCGGCCTCGGTCGCCTCGCCGGCGGCGGCGGCGGCGTCACCAGCGGCTTCGCCGGCAGCGGCGGCGGCGTCTTCAGCCTCGGCAGCGGCGTCGGTGGCTTCTTCCGAGGCGGCGTCCGCGTCAGTGGCGGCGTCGTCAGCGGCGGGCTGGCAGGCGGCGACCGACAGGGCGGCGACGCCCACGGCGGCGATCAGGAGCTTACGAATGATCATGATGGCTTCCTTCCCAAGGATTTTTTGCGGGCTCGAACGGCCCAAGGGGAGGTAACGCCGATTTGATCGCGCCCGCAAGGCTGGAATCACGAAGGCGTGATGCGTCAGGCCGCCGCGTCCATCGGCGCGGCCGCCAGCGTCTCTTCCAGCTGCGCGAAGGACGGCTGGGCCGGGGACGGAATATCGGTCCGGCCGATCTCGACGGAAATCTGAGCCGCATTGCCGTGCAGGTGGGCGACCAGGACCGACTGGATGATCTTGTAGAAGGCGCCCTCCTCCTCGACGATCGCCTTCAGACGGGCCGCCAGCGGGCCGACCAGACCATAGGCCAGGAACACGCCCAGAAAGGTCCCGACCAGGGCGCCGCCGATCATGCCGCCGAGCACTTCCGGCGGCTCGGTGATCGAGCCCATGGTCTTGATGACGCCGAGCACGGCCGCGACGATGCCCAGCGCCGGCAGGGCGTCAGCCATGTTCTGGAGCGCGTGCGCCGGCGCGAGCGCCTCGTGGTGGTGCTTCTCGAGCTGCTTCTCCATCGCGTCCTCGACCTGGTGGGGATCCTCCAGGTTCATGGTCATCATCCGCAGGGTGTCGCAGATGAAATCGATGGCGAAGTGGTCCTTCATGATCCTCGGGAACTTCTGGAAGATCGTGGACTCCTTCGGATTTTCGATGTGGCTTTCCAGCGCGATCACGCCTTTGGACTTCATGGTCTTGGTCAGCAGGAACAGCAGGCTGAGCAGGTCCTTGTAGT
>CAMLNT010000266.1 GCA_946481425.1 uncultured Brevundimonas sp. | reverse complement strand
ACGCCCGACTGGGCCAGGAGCTGGTCCACGAGCGTGGTCTTGCCGTGGTCGACGTGGGCGATGATGGCGACGTTGCGGAGATTCATTTTCGGTATCGGGCAAGGGCGGCCGCGAAGGATCGGGCCGCCGAACGGGAAAGGGTTTCGGGGAAGCGCGCGCCTCATACCCGCAAGCGGGCAAAAACACCAGTAGCGGCGACGTCGCCCTGTCGCCCTGTCGGTGTCGCTCGTCCGGACACCGACACGACAGACAGGACCGACAGGCGGATCGATGGGGAGCGCTTTCATCCCTGCAGCCTAGGGCAGCCCGGATCAGCGGGGACGAAGCGCTGCGCATTTCAGGCAAAGCGCCGTCCGTTCAAGGCCCGCCGGCCCGCAGATAGGGGGACGGGCGTCAGGCGCCGACCAGCAGGACCGCCGGAACCAGCGCCACGGCCGTGATCAGCAGGATCGTCAGGATGGCGGTCGCGGCGACCCGCGGCCCGGCGCGGACGAGGTCGCGCGGGTCCACGCCGAGGCCCAGCCCCGCCATGGCGATGACGGTCAGAACCTTCACCGCCACGCCGAGCGGGGCGATCAGGGCGTCGGGCACCCAGCCCATCGAGCGCATCGTCATCAGGGCGAGGAAGGCCACGATAAACCAGGGAACGAGCTTGCCGAGCGACGGACGCCGTCGCGGCCCCTCGGTCGCCTCGCCTTCAAGCCGGTGGGCGACCAGGCCCAGAACCAGGCAGATCGGGCCCAGCATCAGCACCCGGGCCAGCTTGACCAACGCGCCAACCTGAATGGCGACCGGGCCCATGGGGGCGGCGGCCGCCAGCACCTGGGGCACCGCATAGACAGTCAGGCCCGCCCACACGCCGTAGGATCGCTCGTTCATGCCGAGCGCCGATCCGGCCAGGGGTAGGAGCAGGACCACCGCCACGCCCAGCACCGCCGTGAACCCGATCGCGGATGCGACATCCTTGGCGTCCGCCTTGATCACCGGCGCCACCGCGGCGATGGCCGAGTTGCCGCAGATGGCGTTGCCGGCCGCGATCAGGACGGCCATCCGGTCGGGCAGGCCCATGGCCTTGCCGATGGCGTAGCCGCCGAACAGGGCCGCGACGACCATGGCGAAGACACCGATCAGCAGAGGCGCCCCGGCCGCGGCCAGGGCCTGGGCGCTGATCGTGGCGCCGAGCAGCGCGACCGCGATCTCGAGCAACGGCTTGGCGCACAGGTCGATGCCGCGCGCGAACCGCTCCGAAGGCGTCCAGGCCAGCCGGGCCGCCGCGCCGATCAGGATGGCCAGGACCAGTGGCTCGATCCAGGCCTTGCCGAGCCAGATTTCCTCGAGCGTCGCCAGCCCCCAGGCGGCCGCGGCGACCAGCAGGCATGCGACGACGCCCGGCGTCATCGGCCGAGGTATGCGTTCGCTCTGTCGACTCATCGCCTGCGCGCCCATCGGCCCGCGAATCCTCCGCCTCACCCATCGATAGAAGATCGGCCGCCAGACGGCAAAAATCCTTGCCCGGGGGTTTATTTCGCACTTGCGAACACCCTTATGGAAACGATGACTGACACGACCCTGCCCGCCGACCGCCGCACGATCGGCTTCAAGGAGCTCGTGGCGCTCGTGGCCATGCTGATGGCGCTGAACGCTCTGGCCATCGATTCCATGCTGCCGGCCCTTCCTGCCATCGGGGAGGCGCTGGGCGTCACGGACGCAAACCAGCGCCAGTGGGTGGTCACGGCCTATCTGCTGGGCTTCGGCTTCGCGCAGATCGCCTATGGGCCGCTGGCGGACCGCTTCGGGCGCCGGCCGATCCTGTTCGTCGGCGTGGGCATCTATGTTCTCGGCAGCCTCCTGGCCGCCTTCGCCTGGAGTTTCGAGACCCTGCTGGCCGCGCGCGTGGTCCAGGGCATCGGCGCGGCCTCCACCCGCGTGCTGGCCGTGGCCATCGTGCGCGATTGCTACGAAGGGCGACGCATGGCCCAGGTCATGAGCCTGTCGTTCCTGGTCTTCCTCGGCGTGCCGATCATCGCACCCAGCCTGGGGGCCCTGATCGTAGTTGTGGCGCCGTGGCACTGGATCTTCGTGGTGCTGGGCCTGTGGGGCGGGGCGATCCTGGCCTGGGCCGCGCTGCGCCTGCCCGAGACCCTGCATCCCGAAGACCGGCTGCCGATCGACCTGAAGCGGATCGGCGGGGCCTTTGCCGAGACAGTCACGACCCGCGCTTCCATCGGCTACACCCTGGCCATGACAGCCATCGTCGGCTGCCTGTTCGGCTTCATCAACTCGGCCCAGCAGATCTTCGCCGACGCCTTCGATGCTGAGACCCTGTTCCCGATCATCTTCGCCGCCGTGGCCGGAGGGATCGCCGTCGCCAGCATCCTGAACGCCCGCTTCGTGGAGCGCTTCGGCATGCGCCTCCTGTCGCACGTGGCGCTGATCGGCTTCACGGGTGTCTCGGCGATCCATTTCGCGGTGGCGGCGATGGGGCACGAAAGTCTCGTCACCTTCGCGGTTCTCCAGACGCTGACCATGTTCTGCTTTGGCTTCCTGGGCGGAAATTTCGGGGCCATGGCCATGGCGCCGCTCGGTCACATCGCGGGCACGGCCTCCTCGGCCCAGGGCGTGATTTCGGCGGTCGGCGGCGCGCTGATCGGCTTCTTCATCGGCCAGAACTTCGACGGCTCGACCGCGCCACTGACGCTCGGCTTCACCCTGTGCGGCCTGACCGCCATCGGCATCGTCCTGTGGACCGAGCGGGGCCGGCTGTTCACGGCTCGGCGCCTGCCGCCGGT
>CAMLNT010000265.1 GCA_946481425.1 uncultured Brevundimonas sp. | reverse complement strand
CCGGGGCGGCCGTAGTCGCCTAGGCCGATGGCCTCGGGGTCATAGCCGTGCAGGTCGGCCAGGGCGTCGATCTGGGCCTCGTAGATGGCGCGGCGTTCGGCCGACGTCTGGTCCGGCAGGCCGAGGTTCCAGAGGATGCGGCCCTCCACCCTGTCCATGACGTAGAAGGCCGTGCCGATGACCTCGGGGTCCTCGCACAGGCCCCAGGGCTTGGCGACCGGATAGCCGGCGGCGTGAAGGGCCGAGATGACGCGGAACTCGCGGTCGACCGCGTGGGCTGACGGCAGGAGCACGCCGGGGGGTTTGCGGCGCAGGACGTAGTCGCGGCCCGGTGTCTGCAGCAGATAGGTCGGGTTGGACTGGCCGCCCTTGAACTGGCTGACCGTGAGGGGGCCGGCGTAGTCGGCGACGGTCTGGGCCATCCAGCGCTCCAGCCCGGCCTCGTCGAACCGCAGCCGGTCGTCGACGGGCTTGGATCCGGTGAAGGCTTCGGCGGCGGGATTGGCGTCGGTCATGGCGGCCAAGCTAGCGGTTCGCGCGGTCGCGTCCAGCCCGCGCCTGGGCCAGGCAGCCGGCGACGGCGGCGTCCCATCCGGCGAGCAGGCGGTCGCGCTCGGCGGCGGGCATGGCTGGCTCCCAGACAGCGGGGGCGCCCGAGGCGGGCTGATCCAGGCTGTCGATCAGGCCAGCGCCGAGCGCGGCGAGTTTCGCGGCCCCCAACGCAGTCATCTCCTGATAGGCGGGGCGCTCGACGGCGACGCCGGTGATGTCGGCCAGGAACTGCATGACCCAGCCGTTGGCGGTGACGCCGCCGTCCACGAGCAGGCGGGCGGGCTCGGGCGCGCCATCGGCCCTCAGCGCGTCGAGCAGGTCGCGTGTCTGATAGGCCATGGCCTCAAGACCGGCGCGGACGATGTGGGCGGGTCCGGCGTCGCGCGTCAGGCCGAAGATCGCGCCGCGGGCCTCCGCCTCCCAGAAGGGCGCGCCGAGGCCGGTGAAGCCCGGAACCAGATAGACGCCGCCGTTGTCCGGCAGGCTCTGGGCGATGGCTTCCGACTCCCGCGAAGCGCCGACCGCGCCCATGGCGTCACGGAGCCACTGGACCGTCGATCCCGCCGAGAAGATCGAGCCCTCCAGCGCGTAGGCCGTCCCACCGCCCGCCTGATAGCCGACGGTGGACAGGAGCCGGTTGGTCGAGGCGACGGGGGCTGAGCCGGTGTGGGCGACGAGGAAGGCGCCGGTGCCGTAGGTGACCTTCACCGCGCCGGGCGTGAGCGCCCCGTGGCCAACGAGGGCAGCCTGCTGGTCGCCGGCGCAGCCGGCGATCGGGATGGCGCGCCCGAACAGGCCCGGCTCGGTCTCGCCTAAGGGGCCGGCGCAGGGCAGGGCCTCGGGAAGGACCGCCATCGGGACGCCGAAGAGCTCCGCGAGGTCCTCGCGCCACGCCAGCGCATTCAGGCTCAGGAGGCTGGTGCGCGAGGCGTTGGTGACGTCGGTGACGAAGCGCCTCCCGCCGGTCAGATTCCAGATCAGCCAGGCGTCGATGGTCCCGGCGCAGAGGTCTCCGGTCTCGGCACGGGCACGGGCGCCGTCCACGTGGTCGAGCAGCCAGGCGATCTTGGACGCCGAGAAATAGGGATCGAGGACGAGGCCCGTCGCGGCCTGGACGGCGGGTTCATGGCCGTTGGCTTCCAGCCCTTCGGTGACGCTGGCGGTGCGGCGGTCCTGCCAGACGATGGCGTGGTGCAACGGCTTGCCGGTGTCAGGGTCCCACAGGACGGTGGTCTCGCGCTGGTTGGTGATGCCGAGCGCGGCGATCCGCTCTGGACCACCCGCGTCACGGATGGCCTCGCGGCAGACCTGGACGGAGGCGCTCCAGATTTCGTCGGCGTCGTGCTCGACCCAGCCGGGCTTGGGGAAGTGCTGCTTGAGCGGAATCTGGGCCATGGCGACCGGACGCCAGGTGCGGGGATCGAACACGACCGCGCGCGTCGAGGTCGTGCCCTGGTCGAGGGCCAGGATCAGATCGGCCATTTCGCTCCCTTTCGTTAGCGCCACTTTCGGATAAGACGGACGCCATGGCTACGCTCCCGACCTTCGACGACGTTCTGGACGCCGCGCGCGTGATCAAGGGTCATGCGGTCAGGACGCCGCTGATCGAGAGCCCCGCCCTGAACGAACGGCTGGGCGGCCGGGTTCTGATGAAGGCCGAGAACCTGCAGATCATCGGCGCCTTCAAGTTCCGGGGCGCCTACAACCGGATCGCGCGGCTGACGGACGACGAGAAGGCGCGCGGGGTCGTGGCCTATTCGTCGGGCAATCACGCCCAGGCCGTGGCCGCGGCGGCGCGGATGCTGGGGACCTCGGCCATCATCGTGATGCCGGCGGACAGCCCGGCCATCAAGGTTGCGGGCGTGCGCGAGCACGGCGGCGAGGTGCGGATGTACGACCGCTATACCGAGAGCCGCGAAGCCATCGGCGAGGAGATCGCGCGCGAACGCGGCTCGGTGCTGGTGCCGCCTTTCGACGATCCGTACGTCATCGCCGGACAGGGGACGGCCGGTCTGGAAATCCTCGAACAGGCGGACGGGCCGATCGACCAGCTGCTCTCGGGGTGTTCGGGCGGCGGGCTGATCGCGGGCCTGAACCTGGCCTTTGAGGCGCGCTCGCCGGACACGCGGGTCATCGGGGTCGAGCCGACGCTCTATGACGATACACGCCGATCGCTGGAGGCTGGACAGCGCGTCGGCGTGGACCCAACCGGCAAGTCGATCTGCGATGCGCTGATGAC
>CAMLNT010000264.1 GCA_946481425.1 uncultured Brevundimonas sp. | reverse complement strand
GAGGCGTCTGACCTCGTGCGGGTCGCCGGCCGGCTAACCGAGCCGGGTCTGGCCGCCGCCGCCGCCGTCGGACCGGGCCGCGCCGCCGATGCGCCCGAGGCATTCCGCCTGGCCCTGTTGTCTTGATCGGCCAACCGCCGCACCATGGCGGCGGGAGCAAGTCATGCGCGTCGCCTTCGTCATTCTGAGCCTGGCCCTCGCGGCCTGCGGCGATGCGCCCGAGGCGCCGGCCGGCCCCGCCGCTGATGTCCCCCCGCCGATCAAGGCGCGCCAGGCGATGGAGGCGATCAATGCCGACCTGCGCCCGATCAGCATCGCGACCCCCGTCGAGGGGGGCGTGGACCAGCTGGACATGGACATCGAGATCCAGTCCCTCGAAGGGCCCTGGCGCTGGTCGGACCGTTCCACGCGCATCGTCTCGAACGGGCCCAGCCACATGGGCCAATACGGAGACCTGATCTATTCGGTCGAGCCGCGCGATCTGGCGGCCCCGGTCACTGTGGTTGGAGAGGGCGAGGGCCGCACGGACCTGTTCCTGCGCTGCCGGGCCGATCCCTGCATCCGGGCGGCCGGCTCCTATGTCGAAGCCTACGGCACGCGTCAGGAGGTCGAGGCCGCACTGCAGCAGCCCGAGCCGTGGGACCGTCGCCTGACCGAGGTCTACTTCCCCTTCGGCGCCCGCGCGGAGGCCGAGCGCGTGGCCGCGGCCATGAACGATCTCCTGGTGCTGCAGGGCGCCGGGCCGGCCGAGGCGGGCTGAGATGGCGCTGCTGGACTGGATGGGGCCCGATCCCTCGCTGACGCTCCGCGGCGCGGGCGTCACACTGCGGCCGCCCCGGCCGTCTGATTTCAAGGCCTGGTCCGAGCTTCGCTTCCGGTCGCGTGATTTCCTCCAGCCCTGGGAGCCGGCCTGGCCTGACGACGACCTGACCCGCGCGGCCTACAAGCGGCGCCTGGCCATCTACATGCGCGAGATGGAGATCGGCGGGGCCTATCCCTTTTTCATCTTCCGCGACGAGGACGACGCGCTGGTCGGCGGCGTCACCCTGTCCAACATCCGCCGGGGCGTCGCCGAGACCGGCACCCTGGGATACTGGATCGGCCAGCCCTACGTGCGGCGCGGTTACGCCACCGCCGCCGTGCGGGCGATCTGCGCCTTCGCCTTTGATCGGCTCAAGCTTCACCGTGTCGAAGCCGCGTGCCTCCCATCCAACGCCGGATCGCGGGGCGTTCTGTCGAATTCCGGCTTTGAACAGGAAGGACAGGCCCGCGCTTATTTGAAAATTAACGGCGCATGGCGAGATCATCTCCTGTTCGGGCTCGTAAGGGACGAGACCCGTGGTGAGGGCTGACCCCGTTTGACCGACAGGTCCAGACACCTGGCGTGGGACCCCACGACGTCGCTGGAAGCCCTGGCGGCGGCGGGCGTTGCGCTGTGGACCTGGAACCCGGCCGAGAACGCCCTTCGCTTCACCGGCGCTACCCGGGCGCTTGGCCTGGGCCCGCTGGCCCCTGAATGCACCGCGGCCGCCTTCACCGCCTTGGCCATGCCTCAGGACCGGGCCCTGGCCGAACAGTTGCTCAAGCCCCAGGAAGAAGGCTCCGAGATCGCCCTTCGCCTGCGCATGCGTGGCGGCGAAGGCTGCCTGTGGCGCGGCGTCTGGCTGGAGGACGGCCTGCGCGCCGCGGGCGTCGCGGCGGTCGAGAGTCGCTTCGGCGGGGTCGGCACCGATCCCCTGACCGGCCTCCTGGATCGCCAGTCCTTCATCACCCGCGTCTCCGAGATGCTGATCCATCCCGGCGAATACGAGCTGGTGGTCGGCGATCTGGACCGGTTGCGCCGTCTCAACGAGGCGCTGGGCCATGAGCGGGCCGATCTGGTGCTGTCGGCGCTCGGCGCCCGCATGGTCTCGGCCTTCCCGGCGGACTGCGCGCCCGCCCGCGTGGGCGAGGACGAGTTCGCCATCTTCATCCGCTCGGGCCCGGTGCGCCCGTCTGACCGCATGCGCGGGGCGCTGGAACAGCCGCTGCGCGTCGCGGGCTTCGACATCTATCCCACCCTGTCGATCGGAGCCGTGCGCGCCGAGGGCGGGCCGGACGCGCCCGACGCGTCGGAACTCCTGCGCCGCGCCGAGCTGGCGGTCGAACAGGCCAAGGTCGGGGGCCGCGGCGGCGCCGCCGCCTATGGCCGGGCGCTGGAATCCGACAGCCTGTCGCGCCTGGCCCTGGAGGCGGACCTGCGCAACGCCTTCCTGCGCGGCGAGATCGAGCCCTTCTACCAGCCGATCGTGAACCTCCAGAACGGCGCCGTCGCCGGCTTCGAGGCCCTGGCCCGCTGGCGTCACCCCAAGCGCGGCCTGGTGCCGCCCGACGAATTCCTGACGCTCGCGGCCGAGATGGGCCTGATGAACGATCTGGGCGTGCTGATGATGCGGACCTCCGCGCGTCAGCTGGCCGAATGGATCGACCGTCACCCGACCGCCAACAAGATGTTCGTCAGCGTGAACCTGTCCTCGGGGGAGATCGAACGCTACGGCCTGGTCGAGGACGTCGCCAGGATCATCAAGGACGCGGGGCTGAGGCCCGGCGCGCTGAAGCTGGAGGTCACCGAGAGTGACATCATGCGCGACACCAATCGCGCCGCGACGACGCTTCAGGCGCTGCGCGAAGCCGGCGCCTCGCTGGCGCTCGACGACTTCGGCACGGGCTTCTCGTCCCTGACCTACCTGGCGCGCCTGCCTTTCGACACGCTCAAGATCGACCGCTACTTCGTTCTGACCATGACCCAGGACGAGG
>CAMLNT010000263.1 GCA_946481425.1 uncultured Brevundimonas sp. | reverse complement strand
TCGCCGCCCGCAAGGGCTTCCGAGAGTCCGAGGAGCGCATCAAGCGCTTCTGGACCGGGGTTTCGGTCGAGCCGGGCGAGGGGGGCTGGCGCGTGCTGCTGGACGGCCGGTCGCCCAGGACCCCCGCCGGCGCGGCCCTGACCCTGCCGACCGAGGCCTCGGCCCGGCTGGTCGCCGAGGAATGGGCGGCGCAGGGCGAGTACGTCGATCCCGGCTCCATGCCCGCCACGCGCCTAGCCGCCACCGCCATCGACCGCATCCCTCTGGCGCGGACCGAGACGGCCGAGGAGATCGCGCGCTACGCCGGGTCGGACGGCCTCTGCTATTTCGCGGATGGCCCGACCACGCTCATCCGCCGTCAGGAGGCGGGCTGGAGTCCCTGGCTGGACTGGGCCGAGCGTGAGCACGGCGTGCGCCTGCACCGCGCCGAAGGCATCGCCCATGTCGCCCAGCCTGCCGAGAGCACCCTGAGGGTCCGTGACCTGGCGCTCGCGCTTGACGACTTCGCCCTGACCGGCCTCGCCACCGCCGTCGGCCTCTACGGCTCGGCCGTCCTGGCCCTGGCCGTCCAGCAGGGCGCATTGTCCGGAGAGGCCGCCTTCGATCTGTCCCGCCTCGACGAAGCCTTCCAGGAAGAGCAGTGGGGCGTCGACGCCGAGGCCGCTGAACGAACGGCGTCGCGACGGGCCGAAGCGGGCCTGCTTGATCGCTGGTTCCGGGCTCTGCGCTGATCGTCAGGTCTGGTGGGGTGGAGCCGCCATTCCGTTCGCGCCTAGGCTGGCGTCCATGTTTCGTGCGTCCCCTCTCGTCGCCGCCCTCGCGGTCCTGTCGAGCCCGAGCGCCGTCTTCGCCCAGTCCAACGGGGAGGCGACCGTCGCCGCCACATGCGACAGCGGCGGTTCTTTCGGCGTCCGGGGCGGGCCGGTGCAGGGGTGGATCATCCGCTTCGGGCGGGACTATTCGATCGATCTGTATGTCGTCCCGTCCTCGGTCCGTGCCGCAGTGGGATCATTGCGCGAGAACGACACGGCGAAGGGCTGGGTGCATCTGGATGTCAACGCGCCCGCGCTGGATCTGTCCCATCCGGACGTACGGATCGACACCCTGTCGATCCAGGGTCCCCCGGTCCTGGCTCCGGATCACAATACGGCGAACTGGCGCGTCCGGCTGACTGTGGGCGGCGAGGCCGACTGGTACGGGCCCGGAGGGGTCTTCCGTTCGACCTTCACTCACACGAGCTACACCGTCGACCAGCCCTTCGGCGCCGAACCCTACATTGGCTTCTACGACCGGAACGACGAGCCGACCGCCACGGAGGTCTACCGCCGACTGATCGCCGGGGGCGCCTTCACCGCCGAGTTCCATGTCCCGCGCCGGGGCTTCACGTCCGGCTATCTCTTTGCGGTCTCGGAGTTTTCCCTCCAGCCGCTGGAGCCGGTCCTGGCCCAGGCCCGCGCCCATTTCGCGCAGTGCGACGCAGCTGCCGGCAGCTAACTTTCCAACTTGGAAAATAATCACTTGCCATCATGGAACGTGACCTCTAACTTGCCAACATGGAAAGTGAGGTCGCCATGACGAACGAGCCCAATCCCCATGAGGCCCTGGCCTCCATCGCCGCCGCCCGGGCAGAGGTCGGGCGGACGCTGAAATACCCGGTCGCCTGGGACGTCTACTACGGCGTCACCGTGGCCGTGATGGTCGGCGGCGCCGGCGCACCTCAGCCGTGGAGCACCGTCACCCTCGTGCTGTCGCTGGTCGCCCTGGCCTTCATGGTGCGCTGGTGGCGGGCCAGGACCGGCTGGTGGGTCAACGGCTATGCGCCGCCGCGGGCGCGCCGGGTGGCCTGGGGGCTTGTGGTGATCATGGTGGCCTGCATGGGCCTGTCCTTCTGGACCCGCCTGTACGACGGTCCGCTCTGGGCGCCCTTCGTGGGCGGCGCCATCGCCGGGATCGCGGCCATGATCGGCGGCCGCCTGTGGATGCGCGCCTACCGCCGCGACCTCATGGAGGGGCAGGGATGAAGGCCCCGCCCGTCTTCGACGCCGTGATCCACGCGCCCGGCCGGCTCCAGATCTGCGCGGTCCTGTCCAGCGTGGACGACGCCGAATTCGCCATGATCCGCGACGCCATCAAGGTCTCGGACTCGGTCCTGTCCAAGCACCTGAAGCAGCTGGAGGAGGCCGGCTACGTCAAGCTGAGCAAACAGGCCGAGAACGGGCGCCAGCGCACCTGGATCGCGCTCACCTCCGCCGGCCGCAAGGCTTTTGCCGCTCACGTCGCCGAGCTCCAGCGCCTCGCCGCCCTGACCGCGCCTGCGCCGATGGGGCAGGGGTTCTCGGGCTAGGCCTTGCCTGCGCCGCCGCCGCTCCTTAAGCCACACCCAGGTTTCCGGAGCGTCCCATGCAGCACATTCTCGAAGAGCTGGCCAAGAAGCGCGAGGCCGCCAAGCTCGGCGGCGGCGAAAAGCGCATCGCCTCCCAGCACGCCAAGGGCAAGCTGACCGCGCGCGAGCGGATCGCGGTCCTGCTGGACGAGGGCTCCTTCGAGGAAACCGACATGTTCGTGGAGCACCGCTCCTACGAATTCGGCATGGAGAACCAGCGCATCCCCGGCGACGGCGTGGTCACGGGCCGGGGCCTGATCGACGGCCGTCTGGTCTATGTCTTCTCCAAGGATTTCACCGTCTTCGGCGGCTCGCTCTCGGGCGCCCACGCGGCCAAGATCGTCAAGCTCCAGAAGATGGCGCTGACCAACGGCGCTCCGATCATCGGCCTGTTCGACGCCGGCGGCGCCCGCATCCAGGAGGGCGTCGAGA
>CAMLNT010000262.1 GCA_946481425.1 uncultured Brevundimonas sp. | reverse complement strand
GTCAGCATCTGCTCGACATAGGCGCGATAGGCCGCAAGCTTCGGCGCGAACCGCTCTTCCAGATAGTAGTCGCGGTTGGGCAGGCCCAGCCCGGACTGGCTGAGATAGGCCTCGTAGACCTCCGGATTGCGGGCGTCGTCATTGACGAAGGTGCCGAACAGGGTGCGTCCGAAACCGCCCGCAGCGCGGCCCATGAAGGCGGCGATGTCGGCGCGATCGTCGGCGGCGCGAAGCTGTTCGAACAGAGGCTGGATCGGCTGGGCGTCGAGCTGGTCGACACGGGCCTGATCCATGAAGCTGCGATACAGGGCCGCCACCTTGGCTTCGTCCGAGGCGGGGTCGAGCCCTTCGGCCGCGGCGAACTCCTCGACCAAGGCGCGCATGCGGTTGTCCGACAGTTCGCGCAGCATGTCGAAGGCGCCGTAGCGGGTGCGGTCGGCGGGGATCTCAAGGGCGTCCATGAAGGCGCCGTTGGCGAAGCGGAAGAAGTCGTCGCCCGGATGCACCGAGGCGTCGCGGCCCGCCAGGTCGAAGCCCCAGGTCCCGAAGCTCGGCGCCTCGACGCCTTCGATGCGGCCGACGGACGGCCCTTGGGCCGAGGCCTCAAGCCCGAACAGGGAGACCATGTCGCAGGTCTCGTCCAGGCAGACGTGGTCGTTGTGTTGGGCCGATGCGGCGCCGGCCCAAGCGAGCGTCAGGGCGCTGGCGGCCAGCAGGATGGATTTCTTCATGGGATGTCCTCGTAGGTTTCGCGCGACCTCTTGCGCGGCGCTCCTCCGGCGTCTCCGGCACCATAGGGGGCGCTACCCGGACTCCGACCTTAAAAAAATTTCATGCTGGGTTCAGGGGCGCGCCACGCGACCCCACGGTCGTGCTTAACTAGGCCCATGACGCACGGACCGGCGCCGACCGAATATAAGGACCTGATCGTCTTCCTGGCCGCGGCGGGCGTGCTGGTGCCGATCTTCAGCCGCCTGAAGATCAGCCCGGTCCTCGCCTTCCTGGCCGCCGGCGTCCTGCTCGGCCCCAGCGGCTTGGGCCGGTTCGCCGAACAGGCCGAGTGGATCTCCTACGTCACCATCACCGACCGCGAGCAGATCAGCGTGCTGGCGGAATGGGGGGTGGTCTTCCTGATGTTCATGATCGGGCTGGAGCTGTCGTGGGAGCGGCTGCGGTCCATGCGGCGGCTCGTGTTCGGACTGGGCGTCGCGCAGATTCTCGGCTGCGGCGTCGTGCTCATGGCCGTCTTTTCGATCATGGGTCAGGACCTTGCGGCCGCGGCCGTTCTGGGCCTAGCCCTGGCCCTGTCCTCGACGGCGGTGGTGATGCCGGTGATGGCCGAACGCGGGCGCCTCAGGACGCCGTCGGGGCGGGCCACCTTCTCGATCCTGCTCGCCCAGGACTTGGCCGTCGCGCCGATCCTGGTCATGGTCTCGGTCCTCGCGGCCGGCGCGGCTTCGGGCGAGGAAGGCCTCAGTCCCGAGACGATCCGCATCGGTCTGCTCAGCCTCGTGCCCGCCGTTATCGGCCTGGGCCTGATCCTCCTGCTCGGACGGCTGGCGCTGCGACCGATGTTCCGGTCGGTGGCCAAGACGCGAAACACCGAGATGTTCCTGGCCGCCTGCCTGTTCGTGGTCCTCGGGGCCGGGGTGACCGCCCAGGTCACGGGCCTGTCCATGGCGCTCGGCGCGCTCGTTGCGGGCCTGCTGCTGGCCGAGACCGAATTCCGGCGCGAGGTCGAGGTGGTCATCGAGCCTTTCAAGGGCCTGTTGCTCGGCTTCTTCTTCATCTCGGTCGGCGTGGGGCTGGACCTCCAGACCGTGGCCGAACACTCCCTGACGGTGGCGGGCCTGGCGCTCGGCCTGATCGCGCTCAAGGCCGCGGCCATCTTCGCCATCGCCAAGGCCTTTCGACTGCAGACCTCGGCAGCCGTGGAGACTGCGCTTGTCCTCGGCCCGGGCGGCGAGTTCGCCTTCATCATCATCAACGAGGCGATGGGCTCGGGCCTGGTGCCCGCGGCCTTCTCACAGGGTGTCCTGCTGGCCGCGACGGTGAGCATCTTCCTCATTCCGCTCCTGGCCGCGCTGGCGCCCCGCCTGAACCGGCGCATGCGCCCCGAGACGGTGATGCAGGCCGCGCCCGACCTTTCGGACGACGAGCCGTTCGCACGCGCGGTCATCGTCGGCTACGGCCGGGTCGGGCGGCTGGTCGGATCGCTGCTCAGGGAGCACGGCGTCGCCTTCACCGCCGTGGACTCCGACCCGATGCTGGTGGCCCAGGCGCGCCGCGACGGGGAGGCCATCTGGTACGGGGACGCGGCCAAGCCGGACATGCTTCGCCACCTCGGAGTGGACCAGGCCGAGGCGCTGATCGTCACCATGGACGCGCCAGGCAAGGTCGACGAGGTCGTGGCGGCCGCCCGCGCCCTTCGCCAGGACATGGTCCTCATCGCCCGCGCCCGGGACGAACGCCACGCCGCCCGCCTCTACAAGCTGGGGGTCACCGACGCCGTGCCCGAGACCACCGAGGCCAGCCTGCAGCTGGCAGAGAACACCCTGGTCGACCTCGGTGTGCCGATGGGCGTGGTGCTGGCCTCGATCCACGAAAAGCGTGATGCGTTCCGCCGGGCCTTTCAGGAAGCGTCGCCGGAAGGCCGCACCCGCCCGACGCGGGCCCTGCGCAGCCGGGCGCCGCAGAAGGCCTAGCCCGCCCCGGGGTGCTCGTCCTCCATCCGCTCCTTGGCGTTCAGCATGGCGCGTTTGAAGCCCAGCGGATCGGCGATCATGTGGAGCGCGTTGGCGCCCTGCTCGCTTGCGGT
>CAMLNT010000261.1 GCA_946481425.1 uncultured Brevundimonas sp. | reverse complement strand
CTCGCGCCAGCGCGCCAGGTTCGCGAGGCTGTCGTCCGGCCGGTATTTGACCAACCGTCCGAAGTCGAGGCCCGTATAGGCCACGATGTCTGCCATGGTGATCCGGTCGGCGGCGATGAACTCACGGCCTTCAAGGCGGCGATCGAGGCCGCGCATCATCTTCTCGGCGGTCTTGAGGTTGTAGGCGGCGACCGACGGCTGGGCGGTCTCCAGCGTCGCGAGGGCCGGGTGCGAGAAGCGGGTGTGAAGCATCATCGGGTTGGCCAGATAAATCTCCGCCCGCCGGGTCCACATCTCGATCACTGCGGTCTCGAGCGGATCGCGTCCGAACAGGTTCGGCTCCGGATAGATGCTTTCGAGATAGCGCCCGATGGCCAGGGACTCGGTAATCGTCGTGCCGTCGTCGAGCTCCAGCGCCGGGAGGTGTGACAGTCCCGCCCGCTCGCGGTAGGCGGGCGTCTTGTGCTCGCCGGCCAGCAGGTTCACCGGCACGATCTCGATATCGGTAATGCCCTTCTCGGCCATCAGCCAGCGCACGCGCCGTGGATTGGGCGCCATCAGGGTGTCGTAGAGCTTCATCGGCCAGATCCCGTTTCGAATGGAAACGCTAGGGCGCCCGCGACAAGAGGGGAAGGCCGATCTGCCGCTGCCCTAACCGAAGACCGCTGCGGGCATGGCCCCTACGATCGAGGCGCTCATCAAGGTCGACAGGAAGCCGGCGAAGAGGGCCTTCCATACCAACCCGAGCACCTCCTCGCGTCGGTCCGGCATCAGGATAGACAGGCCTGTGACCGTGATCCCGACGGAACCAATGTTGGCGAAGCCGCACAGGGCGTAGGTCATCAGCATACGCGTCCGCTCGCTCATCTCGGCGGCGGGCACGGCGCCCAGCTCGATGTAGGCCACGAACTCCGTCAGCGTCAGCTTCACGCCGAGCAGCCACCCGGCCTTGCCGGCCTCCTCCCACGGCACGCCGATCAGCCAGGCGACCGGCATGAACAGCCAGCCCAGCATCCGTTCGAGCGTCAGCGGATCGCCGAAAATCACGACGCCGCCGATCATCAGGTTCACGAGCGCGACGAAGGCCACGAACACAATCAGCACCGCCGAGATATTGAGCACGACCATCAGGCCGTCGGCCGTGCCCTTCACGATGGCGTCGATGGCCGAGTCGTACTTCAGCCCAGCCTCATAGTCGGCGTTGACGCCGCCCTGCCCTTCGCGCTCCGGGATCAGGATGCGCGCCAGCGCCACGCCCGCCGGGGCCGAGATGATCGAGGCGATCAGCACATGGCCGGCTGCGTTCGGCAGCACGCCGCCCAGGATCGTCGCATAGGCCACCATGGTCGAGCCCGCGACGGTCGCCAGCCCGACCACCATCAGCAGGAACAGCTCCGAACGCGTCAGCTTGTCGAGATAGGCACGGATCACGATCGGGCTTTCGATCATGCCTAGGAAGATGTTGGCGGCGACGGCCAGGGCCGAAGCCCCGCCCAGCCCCATGGTCCGCTGGAACAGGAAGCCGAAGCCCCGGATCAGCCATTTCAGGATCTTCCAGTGCCACAGCAGCGCCGACAGCGCGGAGATCACGAGGATCAGCGGAAGCACCCGGAATGCGAAAACGAAGATGTCTCCGCCGGTCGTCTCGTAGGGCTGGGGCCCCGTGCCGACCAGGTAGCCAAAGATGAACCGCGTCCCGGCCTGGGTCGCCTGATCGAGGCCATCGACCGCCCCGGTGATGGCGCCCAGCACGCCCTGAGACCCGGGCATGGCGAAGACAAGCAGCACCAACGCTGCCTGGACCAGCACCGCGCCCAGCGCGAGCCGCCACGGGAACCGTGTCCGGTCCTCCGACAGCAGCCAGCACACGCCGACGATCAAGGAAAGACCTAGGATGCTCTGGAGTTGGAACACGGTCAGGAGGCCGTCATGCCCAAGCCGGCCAGGGCCTCGCGGATACCCTGCGCACGCTGTTCTGGCGTGCAGTCCAGCCGATCACACATGCCGTTGATCACGTCGCGCATCATCTGCGGCATCAGCCCCCTGAGAAGCTCGATCATCTGCGGCGCGGTCGTATAGCTCTTGGCGATGATCGATTGGCCGACCGGGCTCTCATAGAAGGCGACCATCGCCTCGAGTTCCTCGCGGGTATAGGTGTCAGCATAGATTTCGGTCGCGCCGCTCATGACCTGGCGCATCAACGACTGGGTCGTCTCCGCCATCACTTCCTCGTAGGCGATCTGCTCGCGGCCGCTCATGCTGCCGAACTCGGGCGGCGGAAACGCCATGCTCATCTGATGGATCATGTCCGACATCTGGTCCCCCTGCATGGCGGCAAACGCGCGCTCCGCCAGGGCAAGCCGGGTCTCGCGGTCCGCATCCTGTGCGGTCGCCACCCCGGGCGCCCAGAGGACCAGAAGACTGGCGATGGCGAACAACAGGCGACGCATGGATCCCTCCCAGGACGATGCCGCCAAGATGCACGGCCTTGATCGACCGGCAAACGAAAACGGCCCCGGAGATCGCTCTCCGGGGCCGCGTTCATTCAGACTGTGACGTGGATCAGACGCCGACCGAGGTCAGGTCCACCTTCACGCCCGGGCCCATCGTCGACGAGAGCGAGATGCGCTTCACGTACGAGCCCTTGGCGCCCGACGGCTTGGCCTTCACCAGGGCGTCGACCATCGCCTTCACGTTGGCTTCGATGGCGTCCTGGGTGAAGGAGGCCTTGCCGATGCCGGCGTGGATGATGCCGGTCTTCTCGACGCGGAACTCCACGGCGCCGCCCTTGGCGTCCTTGACGGCCTGGCCGACGTTCGGGGTCACGGTGCCGAC
>CAMLNT010000260.1 GCA_946481425.1 uncultured Brevundimonas sp. | reverse complement strand
TCGGACTTCACCCCGGCCTTGGTCAGCATGGCGCTGATCTGCGGACCGCCGCCGTGCACGACCACGGGGTTCACGCCCATCAGCTTGAGCAGGACGACGTCGGCCGCGAACTGTTTGGCCACGGCCTCCTCGCCCATGGCGTGGCCGCCATATTTGATGACCACCGTCTCGCGGTCATAGACCTGGATGTACGGCAGGGCCTCGGCCAGCATCCTGGCGGTGTCCCAGGCGCGGTCTTCGGATTGGCGTTCGATCTCGTCCATGGCGGGCGCTGTAAGGCCGAACCGTGACGCTGTCACGGCGAAACCGGCGGCGCGGCCGGGCGTTTCTCCCGCATGAAGGACCACGAGATCGAAGACCGCGACCTGGCGCCGTCGGACCCGGCCGATCCGGCCTCGGCCCAGCACGTCGATGCGACCCTTTGCCCCGAATGCCAGGGCGTCGGCGCCGTGCCCTCGGGCGAGACCTGCCCGGTGTGCAAGGGCACGGGCAAGGCGACGGGCCGGACGGGCGGCGGCTAGACGAGGCGAACGGCAAAAACACCGTCCAAGTCGTCCGGGTCGTCCGGGTCGTCCGGATGGGATCGTCGCCGACCTGAGCGTGTCACAATGTCAAAGACCGCGGCGCGTAGTATGCGACCAACGGCCTTTCGCGGGGATAACTCGCGGTCAGGATCCACGGATCGCCCATCATTCCCTCGTTCTCTCGTGAGGAGATGCGAGGACCACAGGTTACCCCATCAGCTCAGCCAGGATCTCATAGGAGCGCTTGCGGGCGTCGTGGTCCCAGATCTGGGTGGTGACGATGATCTCTTCGGGCTGGTGCTCGGCGACGAAGGCCGACAGGCGCGCGCGGATCGTGTCGGCCGAGCCGACGGCCGAGCAGGACAGGGCCTGATCGAGCATGGCGCGGGCCGCCGGTTCCAGTGTCTCGTAGTAGCCGGGCAGCGGCGCCGGCAGCTTGCCGGGACGACCGGTCCTCAGGTTCACGAAGGCCTGGTGAATGGAGCTGGCGAGGACGTTCGCCTCTTCGTCGGTGTCGGCGGCGATGACGTTGTAGCCGAGCATGACGTGCGGCTTGTCGAGCTGTCCGGACGGCCGGAAGTCCTGACGATAGACGCGGAGGGCGTTGGCCAGTTCACCGGGCGCGAAGTGGCTGGCGAAGGCGTAGGGCAGGCCGAGCTGGGCCGCGAGTTGCGCGCCGTAGAGGGACGAGCCGAGAATCCAGATCGGAACGTTCTGCCCCTCGCCCGGCACGGCCTGGATGCGCTGGCCTTCCTCCGCCGGACGGAACCAGGCCTGTAGCTCCAGCACATCCTGCGGGAAGCTGTCGACGTCGCCCTGCAGCGTGCGGCGAAGGGCCCGGGCGGTGGCCATGTCGGTCCCCGGCGCGCGGCCGAGGCCCAGGTCGATGCGGCCGGGATGCAGCGCGTTCAGGGTGCCGAACTGTTCGGCGATCTGAAGCGGCGCGTGGTTGGGGAGCATGATCCCGCCGGCCCCGACACGGATGGTCGAGGTGCCTGCCGCCACATGGCCAATGACCACCGAGGTCGCCGCCGAGGCGATGCCCGGCATGTTGTGATGCTCGGCCAGCCAGTAGCGTTTGAACCCAAGCGCCTCGGCGTGGCGCGCGAGGTCCAGGGTGTTGGCCAGCGAGGTCGAGACGTCGGAGCCGTCGGGAACAGGCGACAGGTCGAGGACGGAGAACGGCGGGAAGGTCATCCCGACCATATGGGTTGGGAACTAGGCCTGTTCCAGTTCACACGCCCGCGCGATTTCCGCGCGGAGCTGGGCCATGCCCTCACCCGACTCGGTCGAGGTCAGGACCACGGCCGGATAGGCGGCCGGGCGGCGCGAGACCGCCTTGAGGGTCTTTTCGACCATGGCCTCGCCCTCCCCCTTCTTGAGCTTGTCGGACTTGGTGAGGACGATCTGGTAGGAGACCGCGGCCTCGTCGAGCGCGTCGAGCGCCTCGGTGTCGACGGCTTTCAGCCCATGCCGGCTGTCGATCAGCAGATAGACGCGCTTCAGGCTGACGCGGCCGCGCAGATAGTCGCGGCCGAGGTTCTGGAACTTCTTGGTCACCTGCTTGCCGGCCTTGGCCCAGCCGTAGCCGGGCAGGTCGACCAGGCGGATGCGACCGCCCAGGTCGAAGAAGTTGACCTCGCGGGTCCGGCCCGGTTCCGAGGAGGCGCGGGCGAGCGCCTTCATGCCGACCAGCCCGTTGATCAGGCTGGACTTGCCGACGTTGGACCGCCCCGCGAAGGCGACTTCCGGCCAGTCGGGCGGCGGCAACTGCTCGATCTTGGCGCAGCCCATGACGAAGGTCGCCGGCTGCGCGAACAGGACCCGCGCCGCCTCGATCTGTTCGTCTGTGAAGGCGTCGGTCACGCGTCCTTCGTCTTGCGGAGACGCGCGATGAAGTTGTCGATCGGGTTCTCCGCCTTGAAGCGGTGCATGATGAAATACTGCTGCAGGATCGTGAGGATGTTCGACCAGGTCCAGTAAATCAGCAGGCCGGCGGCGAACGGGGCCATGATGAAGGTGAACAGGAACGGCATCATCGCAAAGATCTGACGCTGGGTCGGATCCGGCGGCGGCGGGTTCATCTGGGTCTGCAGCCACATGGTGAAGCCGTAGAGGATGGCCAGCACGCCGAGCGCCAGCGTGATGCCGCCCGTCTGGCTTGGGTGGGCCGAGATCAGGCCGCCGATCAGCGGGGCCGTCGACGGATCCCACGGGATCAGGCCAAAGGCGTTCCACACGTTGGAGGGGTCGCGCGCCGACAGGTCGCGGATCCAGCCGAAGAACGGCGCGTGCCGCATCTCGATGGTGACGAACAGCACCTTGTAGAG
>CAMLNT010000259.1 GCA_946481425.1 uncultured Brevundimonas sp. | reverse complement strand
GGACCTACGGCGCGATCAACGCCGCCGCCAACCCGAACTACACCGAGGGCTTCGGGCCCCCGATGCAGGGCTTCTTCCAGCTCAAGTGGGGCGACCACGACGCCATCAAGGCGGCCATCGCCAAGCCGACCACGGCGGCCATCATCGTCGAGCCGGTACAGGGCGAGGGCGGCTGCCGCGCCATGCCGGAACAGTGCCTGCGCGGCCTGCGCGAGCTGTGCGACGAGCACGGCGTCCTGATCATCTTCGACGAGGTCCAGTGCGGCATGGGCCGGTCCGGCAAGCTGTGGGCCCATGAATGGGCCGGCATGACACCCGACATCATGGCCGTGGCCAAGGCGCTCGGGGGCGGCTTCCCGATCGGCGCGTGCCTGGCCACCACCGAGGCGGCGCGCGGCATGACCGTCGGCGTCCACGGCTCGACCTTCGGCGGCAACCCGCTGGCCATGGCCGTCGGTCTGGCCGCCTTCGAGGAGCTGTCGAGCCCGGCCATCCTGGCCAACGTCAACGAGATCTCGGGCTATCTGACCCAGCAACTTCATGGCCTGAAGGATCGCTTCCCGGACGTCATCGTCGAGGTGCGCGGCAAGGGTCTGCTGCTCGGCGTCAAGCTGATCCCGAACAACCGCGAGTTCATGGGCTGGGCCCGCGACGAGGCGCATCTGCTGGTCGCCGGCGGCGGCGACAACCTGGTCCGCATCCTCCCGCCGCTGAACCTGTCGATGGAGGACGCCCAGGAAGCCATCCGTCGCTTCGAACAGGCCTGCGAGATCGCGCGGAGCAAGACGAAGGCCGCCGGCTAGTGGCCCGCCACTTCCTCGACCTTTATCGCCTTTCGCCGGAGGACCTCCGCTCGATCCTCGACGACGCCCGCGACCGCAAGGCGGCCCGCAAGGGCTGGCCCAAGGGCAAGGTCGACGCCGACGCCCCGGCCAGGGATCACGTCCTGGCGATGATCTTCGAGAAAAACTCGACGCGGACCCGCTATTCGTTCGACGCAGCCATCCGCCAGCTCGGCGGCGACGCGATCATCGCCAACGCCTCGGACATGCAGCTGGGCCGCGGCGAGACCATCGAGGACACCGCGCGCGTCCTGTCGCGCATGGTCGATCTGGTCATGATCCGCGCCAACAGCCACGAGGACGTGGTCCGCTTCGCCCAGGCCTCGACCGTGCCGGTCATCAACGGCCTGACGGACAAGAGCCATCCCTGCCAGATCATCGCCGACCTGATGACGGTCGAGGAGCGCCTCGGCTCCATAGAGGGCAAGACGCTGGCCTGGGTCGGCGACGGCAACAACGTCTGCGCCAGCCTGATCCACGCCGCGCCGCTGCTAGGCTACCAGTTCCGTATCGCCTGCCCGGCCGAGTACCACCCTGACCTGTTCGACCTCCAGCGCGGCGGCAATAACGTCTGGCTCGGCACGGACCCGGAAGAGGCGGTCCAGGGCGCCGACGCCGTCATCACCGACACCTGGGTGTCGATGGGCGACCAGGACCACGAGGAGCGGCTGCACGCCTTCGAGCCCTACGGCGTCGACGACGCCCTGATGGGCCGCGCCAACGACGGCGCGATCTTCCTCCACTGCCTCCCGGCCCACCGGGGCGAGGAAGTCACCGACGCGGTCCTCGACGGCCCGCGCTCGGCCGCCTGGGACGAGGCCGAAAACCGCATCCACGCCCAGAAGGCCGTGATCAACTGGTGCCTGAAGGGCTAGCCGTCTTCAGAGCAGGAAGTCGTCGAACGTCAGGTGATGGCGTCCGTCGATCCGGATCAGGAACTCCGGATCGCCGTCGGCGTCGGTGTTGCCGGCAACCCAGGTGACATTGCCCTCCAGCCACGACCGGAGCTGTCCGGACTGGCTGAAGTCGGCTTCGCCAATGAAGTTGAACTCCTGATTGAAGAGACGGTCGGCCCGCGCGTCGATCCGCGACAGATCGATCCGGTCGCCGGCCTGGAAGTCCAGAATCCGGTCGCCATTGGCGTCCGAGGTCCGGTCGAAGCGGACAAGGTCCGCGCCAGCGCCGCCCGAAATGAGGTCGGCCCCGCCACCGGCGCGTATCAGATCGGCTCCCGCCAATCCCTGGATCACATCCGCCTCATCGCTGCCGATGATGGTCATGCCGACCGCGCCGGGCGTGCCGTAGCTCGGATCATTGGCCGAGCCCGTACCGAACTGGCCGTCAACCTCGGCGAAGACCTCTTCCCGCTCGGATTGGCTGAGCCAGTCCGGCAAGCCTAGGGCCAGGGCGTAGGTCGTGGGCCAGTGCGACGCGATTTCATTTATTCCGGGCAGGAGTCCGTCGAAGGCGGGCAGCAGATACTGCGTTCCGACGACATCGATCCCATTGATCCGTACCGGGTCGTTCTCGGAGACGTAGGTGGAATACCGGCTCTCCATCAGCGCCGGATCGATGCCGAAATGGTTGGCCGAGGCCACGCCCCAGTTGGGGGATCCGAAGGTCGAGAAGTCGGCGCGGGCGTCGGTGGCGGCAGCGCCGTACTGGGCGAGGGCGTGGGCAAGGACGAACTGGGTATAGCCGGCTCCCAGCGAATGTCCCGTCACGTGGATTTTGGCTGAAGCATAGGCGGGGTCCGCCATGAGCTGATCGAACAGGGCCGCAGCCTGCTGCGCCTCGCCCAGCGGCGCGCCCAACAGGACGGACTCCCCCTGCAAGACGTCCGCGCCTCCCTGGGCTCCGGCGAAGGTCAGGATGACGTCGATGACCTGGCCAGCCGCGTTGCGCTTTTCGACCACGCCCGCGAAGAACAGGCCATCGGCGCTGCGGACGACGCGGGCGTTCTCGAATCCACCGCCGAGAGGGATCGGCGCGCCATCGGTCGTTTCCTGAAGGATCTGCCAGAAGG
>CAMLNT010000258.1 GCA_946481425.1 uncultured Brevundimonas sp. | reverse complement strand
ACCACATGGGCTTCTCCGCCGACGTCGCCACTCCGGGCGGCCCGGTGCACCTGGCCCTGGCCTTCAACCCGTCCCACCTCGAGATCGTCGACCCGGTCGTGGCCGGGTCGGTGCGCGCGCGCCAGATGCGGCGCGAAGACGGCAAGCGCCAGCAGGTGCTGCCCGTGCTGATCCACGGCGACGCGGCGTTCGCGGGCCAGGGCGTGATCATGGAGCTGTTCCAGATGTCGCAGGCCCGCGGTTTCGCGGTCGGCGGCACCGTGCACGTGGTCATCAACAACCAGGTCGGCTTCACCATCAGCCGCCAGGACGACGCGCGCTCCACGCTCTACTGCACCGATCCGGCCAAGATCATCGGCGCCCCGGTGCTGCACGTGAACGGCGACGACCCGGAGGCCGTGGCCTTCTGCGCCCAGTTGGCCTTCGACTTCCGCAAGGAATTCCGCCGCGACGTGGTCATCGACCTGGTCTGCTACCGCCGCCACGGCCACAACGAGGCCGACGAGCCGGCGGCGACGCAGCCGCTGATGTACCAGAACATCCGCGCCCGCAAGACCACCCGCGAGCTCTACGCCGAACAGCTGGCGGCCGAGGGCGTCATCGACGCCGCGGGCGCCAAGGCCCTGGTCGACGGCTACCGCGACAAGCTCGACAAGGGCGAGGTCACCACCGAGCTGGCGAAGGTCGGCCCGGACCCGTTCGCGGTCGACTGGTCGCCCTGGCTCAAGGGCAAGCTCTCGGACGCGGTCGACACCGGCCTCAAGCGCGCCAGCCTCGACGCGCTCGCCGCGCGCATCAACAACCTGCCCGACACGCTGAAGCTGCACCCGCGCGTCGCCAAGATCTACGAGGACCGCCGCAAGATGCTGGCCGGCGAGATCCCGATGGACTGGGGCTTCGCCGAGAACCTGGCCTACGCCAGCCTGCTGGCCGAGGGCTACAAGCTGCGCGTGGTCGGCCAGGATGCCGGCCGCGGCACCTTCTTCCACCGCCACGCGGTGCTTCACGACCAGGCCACCGGCGAGTCCTACATGCCGCTGCGCGGCCTGGCGGCCAACCCCGAACACGTGATGGTGATCGACTCGCTGCTGAGCGAGGAAGCGGTGATGGCCTTCGAATATGGCTACGCCACCGCCGAACCGACCACGCTCAACATCTGGGAAGGCCAGTTCGGCGACTTCGCCAACGGCGCCCAGGTGGTGATCGACCAGTTCATCACCTCCGGCGAGAGCAAGTGGGACCGGCTCTGCGGCCTGGTGCTGTTCCTGCCGCACGGCTATGAAGGCCAGGGCCCGGAACACAGCTCGGCGCGCCTCGAGCGTTTCCTGCAGCTCTGCGCGCTGGACAACATCCAGGTCTGCACCCCGACCAGCCCGGCCCAGATGTTCCACATGCTGCGCCGGCAGATGCTGCGCGCCATCCGCAAGCCGCTGGTGGTGATGACGCCCAAGTCCATGCTGCGCCACAAGCTGTCGGTCTCCAGCCTGGACGACCTGGCCAAGGGCGGCTTCCAGAACCTGATCCCGGACAGCACCGCCAAGGATCCGAAGAAGGTCAAGCGCGTCATCGTCTGCGGCGGCAAGGTCTACTACGACCTGGTCGAGGCGGCCGAGGCGAAGAAGATCACCGACGTCGCCATCGTGCGCGTCGAGCAGCTCTATCCCTTCCCGCGCCCGGAACTGGCCGCCGAACTCAAGCGTTTCGCAGGCGCCAGCGAAGTGGTCTGGTGCCAGGAAGAGCCGATGAACCAGGGCGCCTGGTACCAGATCCGCCATCATCTGGACTTCTGCCTGGGCAAGGGCCAGTCGCTGAGCTACGCCGGGCGCGCGCGCTCGGCCGCGCCGGCCGCCGGCCACCTGGCCACGCACAACGTCGAACAGGCGAAGCTGATCGAGGACGCCCTCGTGAACGCGCCCAACACCCACACCGCCGAATAACCCCATTCCAAGCCACAGGACCTCGTCCATGAGCATCGAAGTCAAAGTCCCGGTCCTTCCGGAATCCGTTTCCGACGCCACCATCGCCACCTGGCACAAGAAGGCCGGCGACAGCGTGCGCCGCGACGAGAACCTGCTCGACCTCGAGACCGACAAGGTGGTGCTGGAAGTGCCCTCGCCGGTCGACGGCGTGCTGAAGGAACTCAAGTTCAAGGAAGGCGACACGGTCACCAGCCAGCAGGTCGTGGCGATCATCGAGGAAGGCGCGGTCGCCGCCGCGCCGGCCCCCGCCGCCCCCGCCGCCGCCGCGCCCGCCGCGGCTCCGGCCAAGGCGGCCGCCCCCGCCGCACCGGCCAAGGCCGCTCCCGCCCCCGCCGCCGGCAAGTCCGAACTGCCCCCGGGCGCCGCAGCCCACGCCGCCCGCAATGACGTCAACCCGGCCGATGTCGCCGGCACCGGCCGCGGCGGCCGCGTGACCAAGGAAGACGTGGTCAACCACATCAAGGTCGGCGGCGGCGCCCGTCCGGAACAGCGCGTGCCGATGACCCGCATCCGCCAGCGCATCGCCGAGCGCATGATGCAGTCGAAGAACTCGATCGCCATGCTGACCTCGTTCAACGAGGTCAACCTGGGCAAGGTCATGGCCATGCGCAAGGAGCTGGGCGAGCCGTTCGAGAAGACCCACGGCATCAAGCTCGGCTTCATGAGCTTCTTCGCCAAGGCCGCCGCGAACGCGCTGCAGAAGCACCCGATCGTGAACTCCTCGGTCGACGGCAACGACGTGATCTACCACGGCTACGCCGACATCTCGATCGCGGTCGCCACCGACAAGGGCCTGGTCACGCCGGTGCTGCGCAACGTCGAGAACATGTCGTTCGCCGACGTCGAGGGCGCCATCGCCGGCTACGCCAAGGCGGCGCGCGAGGGCGGCCTCAAGCTCGAGGACCTGCAGGGCGGCACCTTCACCATCACCAACGGCGGCACCTTCGGTTCGCTGA
>CAMLNT010000257.1 GCA_946481425.1 uncultured Brevundimonas sp. | reverse complement strand
GGTGCTGAGCCCCGAGTACAACGAGGCGCACCGGGATCACCTTCACCTGGATGGATCGCGCACGCCGCTCTGCAGCTAGGCGTCGGCGGCCGGTTTCTTTCTCAGCGCGCGGCGGCGCGACAGGGCGTCGGAGAAGGCGGCCGACAGGATGCCGGTTGGCGCCGCGATCAGGCCGATACCGCAGAGCGCCGTCAGCCCCGCTACCGTCCGTCCCGCGAGCGTCACCGGATAGACGTCGCCGTAACCGATCGTGGTGAGGGTGATGACCGACCACCACATGGCCCGCGGGATCGAGCCGAACGCCGCCGGATTGTGCGCTCCCTCGACCAGATACATGGCCGTCGAGCTCAGGATAAGGACGACCACGGCGGCGGCGAGGCTCAGCAGCAGTTCAAACCGCCGCTCGGCGATGGCGTCTCCCATCAGGCGCATGGCCGACGACATCCGTCCCAGCTTGGCCAGGCGCAAAATGCGCGCCAGCCGGAAGAGCCTGAGAATGTAGACCGGCCCCGCTCCCAGGAAGACGAGCGCCGGGATCAGCGCCACGATGTCGATGATCGCCGTCGGTGTCAGCATCCAGCGCAGCCGACCGAACACCGGATGGCCGTAGCGTGGATCCTCGGGCGCCACCCAAAGCCGGACCAAATATTCGGTCAGGAAAAGCGCCGTGAATGCGATCTCGAAAATCTCGAGCGCCGCTCCGAAACGCTGGGCGATCGACGCCTCGGTCTCCACGATGGCGAAGGCCACCGAAATGATGATGGCCGCCGTCAGGATTTTGTTGGCGAGCGACAGCCCGTCGGGCCGCACGGACGGGTCCAGCCGCTCGAAGATCCACCGCCTCGCGCCTGTGCTGACCGCCTGGTCCATCCCTCGTCCCCTGCTCCCGCCGGAGCCTAGACCGCGCCGCGACAACCGCGCAACGCGAAGGCTCGCGCGGCCCGTCACCACGGGCTAAGGAGCGGCCATGACCGAAGCACCCGCTCAGACCTCCGCAAAGGCCCCGGCGCTGGTGGTGCTGTTCACCGTGGTCTTCATCAATCTGGTCGGCTTCGGTCTCATCGTTCCGCTCCTGCCGTTCTTCGGATCGAGCCTGGGCGCGGACGAGTGGCAGGTCACGCTGATGTTCTCGGCCTATTCCCTGGGCCAGTTCTTTGCCGAGCCCTTCTGGGGCCGCCTGTCGGACCGGATCGGGCGCAAGCCGGTCCTGCTGATCACCCTGGTGCTGAACGCCGTCGGCTATCTGATGCTGGCCTTCGCGCCCAATATCTGGGCCGCCATCGCCATCCGCCTGTTCACGGGTCTGGGCGCGGGTAATATCTCGACCGTCCAAGGCTATGTCGCCGACGTGACGCCGCCCGAGAAGCGCGCGGGCCGGATGGGCCTGCTGGGCGCCGCCTTCGGCCTGGGCTTCATTGTCGGCCCGGGCCTCGGCGGCCTGCTCGTCAATGAGGCCATGGGCCGTCAGGGCTTCCTGATGCCGATCTATCTGGCCAGCGCCATGGCCGCGATCGCGGCGGTCGGCGTCGTCCTGTTCTTGCGTGAAAGCCGCGCCAAGGCCGATCCGGCCGCCCCGCGCCAGCGGTTCCTGGCGGGCCTGCACGAGGCCGCATCCAATCCGGTCGTCAGCCGCATCCTGCTGATGAGCCTGATCTTCCTGGCCGGGTTCGCGGGGATGGAGTCCACTTTCGGCCTCTGGGCGGAGCAGTCCTACGACTGGCACGCGCGCGAGGTCGGGCTGAACTTCATGGCCGTCGGCATCGTCTCGGTGGTCTGTCAGGGCCTCCTGACCGGCCGGCTGGCGAAGCGGTTTGGCGAGGCGCGAGTCCTGGCTTTCGGCGTGCTGCTGTTCGGTGTGGCCCTGGCCGGCCAGGTCGCGGCGGCGCGCTTCCTGCCGGGGCATCCCTGGCTCGTTCCGGTGATCACGGCCTTCACCGCCTTCGGCATTTCTCTCGCCATGCCTAACTCGTCCGCCTTGATTTCGCGGTCGGTTGCGCCGGATCAGCAGGGGGCGATGCTCGGGCTCAACATGGCCTCAGGCTCGGCGGCGCGCATTCTCGGCCCGATCCTGGCCGGCGCCATCTATTCCGGCCTCGGCCCCGACTGGCCCTTCCTGATCTCGGCCCTCTTCGCCATCCCGGCGGCCATCATGGCCATCAACGCCGGCCGCGCCTTCAAGCGAGAGCAGGCCAAGGTTGCCCGGGAGCCGGCCTGAGGCGATGTCGTCCGGTTCGATCGAACGCACGCTCCTCGGTCCTGACGGTAGAAGCCTGCAAATCCGGCGGACACCCGAGGGCTTGTTCTACTTCGAGGAAATCCAGATCGTGACCCCGGACGAGGAAGAAGTCCGGATCACAGGACGCGCGGAGCCATACCAGAACCATCTGGGTCGCTCTGGCCTCTACGGCAGCCTTGCAGAAGCCGAGACAGATGCGCGCCGGACGATCGACTGGCTGAAGGACTAGAATCGGCGCGCCGCTTGCCTTTCCGTGCCTGATCGCGTATCAGCGCCGGCTTCCGAGCCGCCGGGCCCTAGACATGCCTGGGCGGCTCCTGACTTCTAAAGAGGACGGACGCAAGTCCGCGATGAAATGTCTGGGTACAAGCTGAAGACCAAGTCGGGCGCCAAAAAGCGCTTCAAACTGACGGCCACGGGCAAGGTGAAGGCTGGCGTCGCCGGCAAGCGCCACCGCCTCATCAGCCACAATTCCAAGTACATCCGCCAGAACCGCGGAACGGAAGTGATGGCCGACGCCGACGCAAAGAAGATCAAGTCCTACATGCCGTACGCGTGAGCGCGGCAGGTTCGATCTGACATCAGTTTGAAGGAATAAAACACAATGGCTCGCGTCACCCGGGGCGTTACGTCCCACGCCCGTCACAAGAAAGTTCTCGAGCAGGCCAAGGGCTTCTACGGCCGCCGCAAGAACACCATCCGCACCGCCAAGGC
>CAMLNT010000256.1 GCA_946481425.1 uncultured Brevundimonas sp. | reverse complement strand
CGGGTCGGGCTGATCCAGATCGATTCGGTGAATGTGCTGTCGCGCTCGCACTATCTGCCGCCGTTCGCGCGGCTTGGGGCGTACGACCACGCGGACCTCGACGCCCTGGCCTGGGGCAAGCGACGCAAGCTGTTCGAATACTGGGGCCATGAGGCCTCGCTGATCCCGGTCGAGTATCAGCCGCTGTTCCGCTGGCGAATGGCCCGGGCCGAGGCGGGGGTCGGCACCTATTCCGGGCTGGCCCGGTTCGGGCGGGAGAAGCGGCCCTACATCGAGCGGGTGCTGGACGAGATCCGCGTGCGCGGGCCGCTGTCGGCTGGCCAGTTGGAGGAGGCCGGAAAGGGCGCGGGCGGCTGGTGGGGCTGGTCGGACGGCAAGCGGGCGGTCGAGTGGCTGTTCTGGGCCGGGCTGGTCACGACCGGCACGCGGCGCGGGTTCGAGCGGCTGTATGACCTGCCGGAGCGGGCGCTGCCCGCGCATGTGATCGACACGCCGACGCCGACCGTCGAGGACGCCCAGCGCCGCCTGATCGAGATCGCGGCCCGTTCCATGGGCGTGGCGACCGAGACGGACCTCAGGGACTATTTCCGCATGGCTCCGGACGAGACCCGGGCGCGGATATCCGAGCTTGCCGAGGAGGGGACGCTGGTCCCCGTGACGGTCAAGGACTGGGGCCGGCCCGCCTGGCTCCACCGCGATGCTCCGCGCCCGAAGAAGGTCCAGGCCACAGCCCTTTTGTCGCCGTTCGACTCACTGGTGTGGCGTCGCGAGCGGGCCGAGCGGATTTTCGGCTTCCGCTACCGGATCGAAATCTATGTGCCGGCCGAGAAGCGGACGCATGGCTATTACGTCCTGCCCTTCCTGCAGGGCGAGCGGCTGACCGCGCGGGTCGATCTGAAGGCGGACCGGCAGGCGGGGATGCTCCGGGTGCAGAGCGCGCACCGCGAGGATCACTCGGAAGCGGATGAGGTCGCCCCGGCGCTGGCGGAGAGGCTGACCGGGATGGCCGGGTGGCTGGGGCTGAAAGGCGTGGCGGTGAAGGGAGATCGGCCGCTGGAGAAGGCGCTGGCGCGGCTCGTTTGACCTTCTCCCCCGGCCCCGGAAGGGGATAAGGTGAAGCCATGAGCAAGCCCGACGAAGCCTATGAGGCCGAGCTGATCCAGCTTCAGACCGCCATGGTCGAGACCCAGGCCTGGGCGATCGAACAGGGCAGGAAGATTCTCGTCATCTTCGAGGGCCGTGACGCGGCAGGCAAGGACGGGGCGATCAAGCGGATCACGGAATACATGGCTCCGCGCCAGACGCGGGTCGTCGCCCTGCCCAAGCCGTCGGACCGCGAGGTCAGCCAGTGGTTCTTCCAGCGCTACGTCGCGCACCTGCCGGCCGCGGGCGAGACGGTGCTGTTCAACCGCTCCTGGTACAATCGGGCCGGCGTTGAGGTCGTCATGGGCTTCTCGACTCCGGAACAGCAAGCCGACTTCATTCGTGACGTTCCCGAGTTCGAGCACATGCTGTGCGAGGGCGGCATCCAGGTCATCAAATTCTGGCTCGACATCTCGCGCGCGGAACAGGCCGAGCGGCTGGCCGAACGGGTCGAGGATCCGCTGAAGCGTTTCAAGGTTTCTCCGCTCGACGCCGAGGCGCAGAATCGCTGGGACGCCTACACCGAGGCGCGCGACGCGATGCTGACGAAAAGCCATTCGGCGCGCGCGCCCTGGACCATCGTCTCGACAGACAAGAAGAAGCAGGCGCGGCTGAATGTGCTACGCCATCTGGTGCGCGAGATCGGCGCGCCCAAGCTGAGCGTGAAGGTCGACCGGCCCGACCGCGAGGTCTGCTTCCGCTTCGACCCGGCGGCCCTGACAGACGGACGGATGGCGCGGTGAGCGAACGCCTTCCCGACGCCGCGAAAGCCAACTGGGTCGACCGCTCCGCGCCGGAGGGGCTGAAGCCCTGGCTGAAGCTCGGCCGGTTCGACCGACCCATCGGCATCTGGCTGCTGCTGATCCCGTGCTGGCAGGGCATCGTGTTGCCGATCGCGCAGTACCGGGGTGGGGACGTCGCCTATCACGGCTGGCTGTTCGCGGCCTTCGCGCTGGGCGCGGTGCTGATGCGGGCGGCCGGCTGCGCTTTCAACGACGTGGTCGACCGCGACATCGACCGGCAGGTGGCGCGCACGGCCGACCGGCCCGTGGCCTCCGGTCGGATCGGCGTGAAACAGGCCATGGGATTCATCGTCGGCTGTTGCATGGTTTCGCTGCTGATCCTGCTGACCCTGCCGGTGACGGCGATCTGGCTGGGCCTGGGATCGCTCCTGCTGGTCGCGGCGTATCCATTCATGAAGCGGATCACCTGGTGGCCGCAGGCCTGGCTTGGACTGACCTTCAACTGGGGCGCGCTGATGGGCTTCGCCGCCGCCCTTCCGCTGGCGGCGGCCGCGCTCTTGCCGGCGGAGATCGCGGGCGAGTTCCAGCCGTTCTGGTGGCAGCTGGGCGAGGCCCGGCCGAGCGGACACGCCGTCGCCCTGGCGCCTGAGGTCTATGTTCCCGCGATTCTGCTCTACCTCGGCGGCGTGTTCTGGACGCTCGGCTATGACACCATCTACGCGCTGCAGGACATCGAGGACGACGCCATGGTCGGGGTGAAGTCCTCGGCCCGGCGGCTCGGCGGGCGGGTGAAGGTCGGCGTGGCAGTGTTCTATGGCCTGGCTGTCGTGATGGCGGCTGCTGCTGGAATGAGTGCCGGGCTCGGCCCGATTTTCGCCGTGGGGGTGCTGGCCTATGCGGGGCATCTGGCCTGGCAGGTCCGGCGGCTGAAAGCCGATGACCCGGTGCTGGCCCTGAACCTTTTCAAGTCCAACCGCGAGGCGGGACTCATTCTTCTGGCCGCGATCATCCTCGGCGGCCTCAGCTGGAGTTGACGATGAAGCCGGTTCTCTACGCCCTCGCAGCCCTGACGCT
>CAMLNT010000255.1 GCA_946481425.1 uncultured Brevundimonas sp. | reverse complement strand
CATGTCGGTGACGTGCAGCAGGCCGTCGATGCCGCCCAGGTCCACGAACGCACCGTAGTCGGTGATGTTCTTGACGACGCCTTCGCGGACTTCGCCCTCGGCCAGCTGCGAAACCAGCTCGGTGCGCTGCTCGGCGCGGGCTTCTTCGAGGATGGCGCGACGCGAGACAACGATGTTGCCGCGCGGGCGGTCCATCTTGAGGATCTGGAACGGCTGTTCCTTGCCCATCAGCGGGCCGACGTCGCGGACCGGACGGATGTCGACCTGCGAGCCCGGCAGGAAGGCCGAGGCGCCGCCGAGGTCGACGGTGAAGCCACCCTTCACGCGGCCGACGATCGAGCCCATGACCGGCTGTTCCGAGGCGAACACGCCTTCCAGGCGGGTCCAGGCTTCTTCACGCTTGGCCTTGTCGCGGCTGATGACAGCCTCGCCCATCGCGTTCTCGACGCGCTCCAGATAGACCTCGACGGTGTCGCCGGCCTTCGGGGCGGCCACGCCATCGGCGCCGCCGGTGAATTCGCGAACCGGAATGCGGCCTTCGGTCTTCAGGCCGACGTCGACGATGACGAAGTCCTTTTCGACGCCGACGACGAGGCCGTGGACGACCTGGCCTTCGTTGAGATCGCGGCCGGTCAGCTGTTCGTCGAGCAGGGCGGCGAAATCGTCGCGGGTGGGGTTGAGGGTGTCAGTCATGGGTTGGTGTTGCTCCAAAGGCGAAACGCCGGCTGCGCCGTGCGGAATCCGCCCGTTCGTTCAGGTTAGGGGTTGATAGTCTGATGAGCGGGGACCGGTGGTCCCGAACGCCCGCGGCCGTCGAGCGGAGGAGCGGTTGATTTGGCCCCTAGGAACTGGTCCCACGGGCGCGCGCCTCTTCGACGATGCGGCGGGCCGCCTCGAAGGCCGGCTCTATAGCCAAGTCGGTCGTATCCAGCAAGACCGCGTCCTCGGCCATGACCATGGGCGCGGCGTCCCGGTCGGCGTCGCGCGCGTCGCGTTTGCGGATGTCGTCGAGGATGGCTTCGAAGGCGACATCCTCGCCCCGGCCGGTCAACTGCATCCAGCGGCGGCGCGCGCGGACCTCGGGCTCGGCCGTGACATAGATTTTTACGTCGGCGTCGGGAGCGATGACCGTGCCGATGTCGCGTCCGTCGAGGACGGCTCCGCCCGACTGGGCCGCAAAGTCCTTTTGCAGTTTCAGGAGCGCCGCGCGAACCGGCGGATGCAGGGCGACCCGACTGGCGGCGTCGCCCGCCGCCCGTCCGATCAGGGCGGGATTGTCGAGCTGGACCAGTTCGAGGGAGCGGGCTTGGGCCGCCGCCTGCTCGGCGTCATCCAGATCGCCGCCGGCCGCGAGGACCGCCATGCCGACCGCGCGGTAAAGCAGGCCGGTATCCAGATACGGGAGGCCGTAATGCTCGGCGAGCCGGGCGGCGATGGTGCCCTTGCCGGAGGCTGCGGGTCCGTCGACGGCGATCACAAGGGAAACGGTCATGAGCCTGACGCGATATCCGCCCCGAGGCCGCGCATCAACTCGACGAAGCCGGGAAAGCTGGTTGCGATCATGTCCGGACGGTCGACGGTGATCGGGCGACCGGCGGCGAGGCCCAGCACGAGCCCGCTCATCGCGAGGCGATGGTCGCCGTGCGTCGCGATGGTCGCGCCACCCGCGGGAGCCCGGGCCTGGCCATGGACGATCATGCCGTCCGGCTCCTCATCCACCGTCACCCCGCACGCCCGCAGCAAGGCTACGACCCCGGCGATACGGTCGCTCTCCTTGACCCGCAACTCCTCGATGCCACGCATGATTGTCTGGCCTTCGGCGCAGGCGGCGATGGCGGCCAGGATCGGATATTCGTCGATCATCGAAGCCGCCCGCCCTGGCGGGACGGTCACGCCCTTCAGGCGCGACGAGCGCGCCGTGATGTCGCCCACCACCTCACCGCATTGTTCGCGCCGGTTCTCGATGCGGATGTCCGCGCCCATCTCGGCCAGCGTGTCGTACAGGCCGGTGCGCGCCTCGTTCAGCATCACCCCTTCGACCGTCACACGCGAGCCGGGAATGATCAGGGCCGCCGCGATCGGAAATGCCGCCGACGACGGATCTCCGGGCACGATCAGTTCGGTCCCGGCCAGACGCTGACCGCCTGCGACCGACGCCTTCAGGCCGTCGCGATCCACGTGGGCCCCGAACAGGGGCAGCATGCGCTCGGTATGGTCGCGGCTGGCGGCCGGCTCCTCGACAGAGGTGACGCCCTCGGCGTTCAGTCCCGCCAGCAGGATCGCGGACTTGACCTGGGCCGAGGCGGCCTTCGACCGCCATGCGAGTCCCGACAGGGGAGCGCCGAAGTGGCCGCCTCCGCCCACCGTCAGCGGCAAGCGGTCGCCCGAAACACGCGCGCCCATCCGCGCCAGAGGCTCGCCCACCCGCCCCATGGGCCGGCCGCGCAGGCTCTCGTCGCCATCAAACCGGACCTCGATCGGATAGCCCGCGACTGCGCCCATCAGCAGGCGAACCGCCGTCCCGGAGTTGCCGCAGTCAATCACGCCGGGCGGCTGGCTTAAGCCGCCCTTGCCGGTCACCCGCCAGGCGCCGGGACCCTGTCGTTCGACATCCGCGCCGAGCGACGCGACAGCACGGCTGGTCGCCAGCACGTCGTCGCTCTCGAGCAGGCCTTCGATCCGCGTCTCGCCCGAGGCCATGGCGCCCAGGATGAGGCACCGGTGGGAGATCGACTTGTCGCCCGGCGCGCGCACGCGTCCGGACAGCGCCGGCGAAGGCCGGGCCGACAGGGTCGCGGGGGCCGACTGATCCAGGGCCAAGGCAGTCTCCGGGGGCGGGAAGGAAATGGGCTTTTGACAGCGGGGAAATCCGGTGGCAAGGGAGCCGCCCGATAGGCTGGGCCCTCCCGCCCGCCCCAAGCACAGCAAGGTTTCGCCCGTGGCCAATCCCGAGCTCGGCGCCAAGCAG
>CAMLNT010000254.1 GCA_946481425.1 uncultured Brevundimonas sp. | reverse complement strand
CGGAAGGCGCAGGGTGAAGACCGAGCCCTCGCCGAGGCTGGACTCGATCGTCAGCTGTCCCCCGTGGAGTTCGGCCATCGAGCGGACGAGCGACAGGCCGAGGCCGGTCCCGCGTTGGCGCTGTTCGGCTTCGCCCGCCTGCTCGTAGGGGCGTCCAATCCGTTCGAGATCGAGCGGAGACAGGCCGACGCCGGTGTCGGCGACGCTGAGCTCCAGCACCTCCCCCCGCGCTTCCAGCGTCAGGGTGACAGAGCCGTGGCGCGGCGTGAACTTGACCGCATTGGACAGCAGGTTCAGCGCCATCTGCTTGAGGGCGCGCTTGTCGGCCTCGACGGCGACGGGGTCGGGCGGGAAGGCGGCGTGCAGATCAACGCCCTTGTCGTGCGCTTGCAGCCGGATCAGGCGCAGGGCCGCCGAGACCGGTTCACGCGCGTCGAAACGTTCGCGGGCCAGTTCGAAGCGCTCGGCCTCGATCTTGGACATGTCGAGAACGTCGTTGATCAGGTCCAGCAGGTGCCCCCCGGCCTCGTGGATCAGGTTGGCATATTCGAGATAGCGCTCGGGCAGGGGCCCGAACATGCGCTGGCGCATCATGTCCGAGAAGCCGAGCACGGCGTTCAGGGGCGTGCGCAGCTCGTGGGACATGTTGGCGAGGAAGCGTGTCTTTCCCTGATGCAGGGTTTCGGCCTCGAAGCGGGCGGCCTCAAGCGCGGCCTCGCGGGCTTGCTGATCCGAGACATCGCGCAGCACGGCAAGCAGGCCGTCGCCTTCGAGCGGCCGGATGACGGCTTCCAACTGGCGGTCGATGGCGTTGAGCGGTGTGAAGCGCGCCCGGCTCTCGACGCCCGCCGCCGCCGCCTGGAGAGCGGCGAGAATGGCCTGGTGGTCCGCGGGCTGGGCGGAGCCGATCAGGCCCTCGGACGTCAGCTGGTCCAGCGGCAGGCCCGGTTGTGCCCGACCGAAGGCGGCGTGGACCCCGCCGGTCCTGTCCAGGCGCAGGCTGAGCAGGGGCTGGGCCTGGAGGATCTGCTCGAGCCGACGGCGCAGGGCCATGCCTTCCGCCTCGATCGCCTCGCGCCGGGTGAAGGCGGATAGGAGGCTCCAGCCGCCCGTGCCGATAAGCAGCAGGGTCGCCAGGGCCGCGAGGAACGGCTGCGGCTCCGGCGGGAAGCGGACGGCCGAGGCAAGCCCGACGGCTACCGCCAGGACCGATCCGGCTGCGCCCAAAGCGCGCTCTCTTGGGCCGCCGAAGACCAGAGCCGCGAGAAGAGGCGACACGGTCCAGATCGCGAGGGGCCCCGAGATTCCTCCGGCCAAGGCCACCGACAGGGTGGCGGCGCCGGCCCAGACGCCGACGAGGCCCAGCTTCAGATGCGCAGGCGGGTCACGCCAGAGAGCCTGGCCCACAAGGCCCGGAACGAGGGCGAAGGCCAGGCCAGCCTGGGCGAAGCCATCGACGGGCAGGAGACCGGCCCCGGCCGCCGCCAGCAGCACCGCGATGCCCAGCCCCCAGGCCAGGTGCCACACGGCCGCGGCCCGGCCATTGGCGGCCGGCGCAACGGTCTGTGGGGACTGGGAAAGCGGGTTCAAGGTCGCGGTGGCCTGCGGTCGGAAAACGAAGCGTCGGACAGCCTTGAGTCGAGACTATCCAACAGGGTGAGTCGGGGCGAGGGGGCCCACCGTCAAGCGGCCGCGCCTGTCAGGCGAAATGACCGGTCGCGGTGATTCGGGTCCTAAAGAGAATGGTAAGCGGCGACCGCCACTGTGGACGGCCTGGCCCTGACCGGAGAAACCGAGTGTCGCCGCGACCTCTGCCGCAACCGGGCCCCGAGGCCCCGGAGGCCGACCGTCTCAAGGCGGCCGAGGCAGACGCCGCGCGCCGGTCGTTCCTCAGAATGATGAGCCACGAGCTCAGGACGCCCCTGAACTCGATCATCGGCTTCGCCGACATCCTGTCGAGCGAACTCTACGGGCCGCTGGGCGCGCCGCAATACAAGGACTACGCCCAGATCATCGGGGTGAGTGGCCAGAAGCTGCTCAGCCTCGTGAACAATGCGCTGGAGATCATCCGGCTGGAGGCCGATGTGGCCGACATGCCGCTGACGGAATGCGCCCTGGATGCGGCAGTCGACGACGCTTGCCTGATTGTGGCGTCCGACGCCGAGGCGCGGGGAGTCTCGATCGCCTTCGATCCGCCCTGGCCTACGCCGCGCGTGCTGGCGGACGCCCGGTCTTTGAGAACGGTGGCCTCCAACCTGATCCAGAACGCTGTAACCTGGTCGCCCGAGGGCGGCGTGGTGACAGTGACGATCACCGAGACAGGACCCAGTCTGGTGCTGACAGTGCGCGATGAGGGCGAGGGGGCCGACCCGGCCGATATTCCTCGCCTGATGCGGCCGTTCGAGCAGGGAGATCAGGCGCTGAACCGCCACAGCGAGGGCGCGGGGCTGGGCCTGCCGCTGGTGCGGCTGCTGGTCAGGGCGATGCAGGGCCAGTTCCGTATCGAGACAGCCCCGGGCGAGGGTCTCGCAGCCAAGGTGACGTTGCGCCGGGCGAGCTGAGCCCTATGTTGCCGGGGTTCCGCCAACCGGAGGCCCCTCTGATGTCCGACACCGCCTACGACGCCTCGCGCCACCTGAAAGCGGGACGCGGCAAAGTCTATCCGTCAATCATCGAGACGATCGGGGACACCCCGGTCGTGGGCCTGCCGCGGCTGTCGGCGGAGCTGAAGCCGGGCGCGACCGTGCTGGCCAAGCTGGAGTTCTTCAACCCGATCGCTTCGGTGAAGGACCGCATAGGGGTGGCCATGATCGAGGCGCTGGAGCAGGCGGGAAGGCTGACGCCCGATACGGTGCTGATCGAGCCGACCTCGGGAAACACCGGGATCGCGCTGGCCTTTGTGGCGGCGGCAAAGGGGATCAAGCTGATCCTGGTGATGCCGGAATCGATGTCGATCGAGCGCCGCAAGATGCTGGCG
>CAMLNT010000253.1 GCA_946481425.1 uncultured Brevundimonas sp. | reverse complement strand
TCGGGCATCCAGTGGACCTGCTGCTGCTTCTTCCACATGTCGAAGGCCCACGGGTACCGGAACGGCTTGTAGGCCGCCGACGGGGTCAGAAGGCCCGGCGTGGTGATGATGGACGAAGACGGCGTATGCGCGTTCATTGCGAAGAGACCCTGATCAGCGAATCCAACCTAACAGCATCGGGCAGGAATCAACCAGTGGGGTCTAGCGGTTCAGGTGTTCACAAAATGTTGGGGTCTGGGGATAGGTCATGAGCAAGGCTTTCACGGTCTATGGATCGCCGGGATACGGCTCGACGATCGTCGAGGCCGCGCTGGAACTGCTCGGCCTGCCGTGGACCTCGGTCGAGGCGGGGCCGAACGGGACGGCCGAGGAGCAGGCGCTGCTGCGGTCGCTGAACGCGCTAAAGCAGACGCCGGTGCTGGTCACGCCGGACGGGCGGACCCTGACGGAATCGAGCGCGATCCTGGTTTGGCTGGGCGACCTGCACGCCGGCCGTGGTCTCGCGCCGGCGACCGATGCGCCGGAGCGGGCTGACTACCTCCGCTGGATGGCCTACATCCCGGCCCAGATCTATCCGATGTACCTGCTCAAGGATCATCCCGACCGCTGGGTGCGGGACGACGACTCGGGAGACCAGCTACGCGAGGCCGCGGTCGAGCAGATCAAGACGGCCTGGAAGACGATGGAAAGCCAGGTCGAGCCCTCGCCCTTTATCCTGGGCGATCGGATGAGCCTGCTGGACCTGTATGTGACCATCGTCAGCCGCTGGACGCCGCGGCGGGTCTGGTTCGCCGACCTGTGCCCGAAGCTGAACGCCGTGGCCGAACGCGTGGACACCCTGCCAGAGCTCAGCGACTTCTGGGCAAGGCGGTTTCCGTTCGAGGAAGGCTGGCGCGGCTAGCGGGCAAAGAAAAACCGCCCCGGCGGGACCGGGGCGGCTGATCTGTCCGAACGGGCGGAAGGCCTATTCGATGTCTTCGTTGATGAGGCCGACCTGCAGCCAGCCCTTCATCTGAAGCTCGTTCATGACGGTCATGAAGTCGTTGTACTCGACGTCGGCGTCGGCGCGGATCATGACGCGCTCTTCGCGGTCGCCCAGACGGGTGAAGAGTTCCGAATCCAGACCCTCGAGGGTGACCTCGGACGGGGCTCCTTCGCCGGTGGCGACGAAGATGCGGCCGCCCTGCGAAATCGAGATGAAGGTCGGCGGCGGCGGCACCTCACCCGGGCGCGGCGGCTGGGGCGGCGGCAGGTCGAGGCGGATCGAGACGGTGGCCAGCGGCGCAGACACCATGAAGATGATCAGCAGAACGAGCATGACGTCCACGAACGGCGTCACGTTGATCTCGGAGTTCTGGGAAACCGGTTCGCCCTTGCCAGACGGACCGGAGAGCTTGGCAGCCATGCGTCAGTGACCTCCTTGGGCGGCCCGCGAAGACAGCGGACCCTACTCGCGGCGTTTCTTGGCGGGCCGGAGCCGCCTTGTAAAGCGCGGACTTCACCGTGCCGGTTCCAGATGGCGGAATTACGCCTGAGGCGGGAAATCCCTACCGCGCGGCCTGCAGCCGGGGCTCGCGCGGCTCGGCGCGGTCTGAAAACGTCCGCCCGCCGTTGGCCCATGACGCGCTTGGGCTATATGGGGATCTTCCCGGCCAGCCCAAGGAATTCCTATGCCGCTGAAGCTGCATGACACCCTGACCCGCGAGAAGCGGACGTTTGAGCCCCTGCGGCCCGACCGGGTGACGATGTATGTCTGCGGCCCGACCGTCTACAATCACGCCCACATCGGCAACGCCCGTCCGGCGGTAGTTTTCGACGTGCTGTTCCGGCTGCTGCAGCGGCTCTATCCGGACCGGACGGTGACCTATGCCCGCAACATTACCGACGTCGATGACAAGATAAACCAGAAGGCCGCCGACGAAGGCGTGCCGATCTCGGTGATCACCGAGCGCTACACCGACATCTATCACCGCGATCTCGACGGACTGAACTGCCTGAGACCGTCGGTGGAGCCGCGCGCCACCGCCCACATGGGCGAGATGGTCGCCCTGATCGAACAGCTGCTCGACCAGGGCATGGCCTATGTGTCGTCGGGCGAGGTGCTGTTCGACGTGGCGAAGTTTGACGCCGGGTCGGGCCGCTACGGGGCCCTGTCGAACCGGAGCCTCGACGACATGATCGCGGGCGCGCGGGTCGAGGTGGCGGGCAATAAGGAGAACGCCGCCGACTTCGTCCTGTGGAAGCCGTCCAAGGAGAACGAGCCGGTCTGGGACGGGCCGCGCGACCCGGCGACGGGTGAGGCCCTGCCCGGACGGCCGGGCTGGCACATCGAGTGCTCGGCCATGGCGGAGAAGGTGCTCGACCTGCCGTTCGACATCCATGGCGGCGGGCTGGACCTGATCTTCCCGCACCACACCAACGAGATCGCCCAGTCGTGCGCGGCGCATGGGTTCGAGGCCAACACCGACTACGCCCGGTTCTGGATGCACAACGGCTTTCTGACCATGGACGCCGAGAAGATGTCCAAGAGCCTGGGCAACGTCAGCCTGATCTCGGAACTTCTGGAACGGCAGCCGGGCGAGGTGCTGCGCTGGGCCCTGCTGAGCGCGCACTACCGCGGGCCGCTCGACTGGACGGACCAGCTGGTCGATCAGGCGCGCAAGAATCTCGACCGGCTCTACGGCGCCCTCAAGCGGGCCGGTGAGCCGCGCGACGCCGAGCCGCCGGCGGCCCTCGTCGAGGCTGTCGCCGACGACCTGAACACGCCCGCCGCCATGGCCGTGCTGTTCGAGCTGGCGGGCGCGGTCGAGCGCGCGGTCAATGACGGCGATACGGAACTGGCGGCTCTGCGGGCTGGCGAGTTGCTGGCCGGTGGGCGGCTGCTCGGCGTCCTGCAGCAGGACCCCAACGCCTGGTTCGAGGGCGGGGCGGACGAGGCCTTCAAGGCCCGGGTCGAGGCCCTGCTCGGTGAGCGCATGGCCGCGCGGGCGGCCAAGGATTGGGC
>CAMLNT010000252.1 GCA_946481425.1 uncultured Brevundimonas sp. | reverse complement strand
AAGGGGGCCCTGGCGGCCCAGGTCGTGGCCGAACCGTCGGAGCCGACCACCGACATCGGCCCGGTCATCGACGCCGAGGCCCGCGAGGCGCTCGAGGCCCACATCGCCCGGCTCGAGAGGGACGCGAAGATCATCGCGCGGGCCGACATCTCGAGCGTTGCGGGCAGGGGCGATTTCTTCGCCCCGACCATCGCGGAAATCCCGACGCCAGACTTCCTCGAGAAAGAGGTCTTCGGGCCTGTGCTGCACATCTATCGCTATGATCCGGCCAAGCTCGGTGAGGTGGCCGAGAAGCTGGCGGCGCGAGGTTATGGCCTCACGCTGGGCGTGCATTCGCGGATCAAGGCGTTCGCGGAAGACGTCATGCGGCTGGTGCCGGCGGGCAACGTCTATGTGAATCGCTCGATCATCGGCGCGGTCGTGGGCGTGCAGCCGTTCGGCGGCGAGGGGCTGTCGGGCACGGGGCCGAAAGCAGGCGGGCCCAACAGCCTGATCCGCTATGCGGCCGAGAAGGCGATCACCGACAATATCGCGGCCCAGGGCGGCGATCCGGCGTTGCTGAATCTCTAGAGGCGCCATGCCGCTGATCGAGCTCAGTCACGTCATCGAGGACGGGATGGTGACCTACAAGGGTCTGCCGGCGCCGCATGTGTGCGACTGGCTGAGCCGCGAGAACTCTCGGGCCAGCTATGAGGCCGGGACCGAGTTCCAGATCGGTCAGCTCACGATGGTCGGGAACACCGGCACCTATCTGGACACGCCGTTCCATCGCTATGCCGAAGGCGAGGATCTGGCGGATGTGGGGCTGGAACGGCTGGTCGACCTGCCGGGGCTGGTCGTACAAGCGCCGACGGACGGCGCGGTCGGGGCCGAGGCGTTCGACGGGCTGGATGTCAGGGGCAGGGCGGTGCTGGTCCACACCGGCTGGAGCCGGCACTGGCGGACCGAGGCCTATTACGAGAGCCACCCGTTCCTGACCGAGGCAGCCGCGGACCGATTGGTCGAGGGCGGGGCGGTGCTGGTCGGGATCGATTCCCACAATATCGACGACACGCGCGGCCGGACGCGGCCTGTGCATTCGCGCCTGCTGGGCGCGGGCGTGCTGATCGTGGAGCACATGTGTGCGCTGGATCAGTTGCCGGAGGGGCCGTTCCGCTTTCATGCGGCCCCACCGCGCATCCGGGCCTTCGGGACGTTTCCGGTGCGCGCCTTCGCGATGGTCGGTTGAGGCTGGCGGGCTACGGCGTCCCGGTCTATCGATGTCCGTATTGAAAAAGAACGCTCAGGGAGGAGCGCCATGACCCTCAGCCTCTACGACGCTTCGGCGCCGCTCTATCTGCGTGGCCTCGACGTGCTGGACCACCTGCTCGACAAGGCGGCCGCCTCGGACCTGAGCGACGCCGAGCTGTTCGACGCGCGTCTCTACGAGGACATGCGGCCCTTTCCCGACCAGATCCGCATGGCGACCTATGGCGCGCGCAGCGCGGTGGGCCGGCTGACGGGTCATGAATGGCCGCGCACGCCCGACAGCGAAACGACCGCCGAAGACCTGAAGGCGACCGTCGCCCTGACGCGGGACTTCATCCTCGGCGTGCCACGCGAGGCCTATGAGGGCGGCGAGGCGCGCCGGGTCGAGCTGCGCTTTCCGGGGGTGGAGCTCGATTTTCTGGGACAGGGCTATCTGACCAGCTTCGCCATTCCGAACTTCTATTTCCACGTGACCACGGCCTACGCGATCCTGCGGAACCGAGGCGTGGCCCTTGGCAAGCGCGACTATCTGGGCCGGCTCGAACTCATCTAGGGGCGAGAGGCGACGAACGGGGCTGACAAGCGTCCCGTTCGTCGCTATATGCACGGCCACATCGTTATCGGCGGGCGTCGGACGGCGCTCCTGAGAGCGGCGGTCCGACACCGGGCCGGCCGCTTTTTTGTTGGGCTGAAGAGACCGTGAAGGCCAAGACCGGCGAGGATCGCAAGCTGCTCGAGCTTCTCGAGCCCGTGGCCGCGGGGCTGGGGCTGGAGATCGTGCGCATCCGCCTGATGGGCGGCACGCAGCGCCGTCGCCTGCAGATCATGGCCGAGCGGCCCAGCGACCACGAGATAAACGTCGAGGAATGCGCGGCCCTGTCGCGCGCGGTATCCGAGGTGATGGACGCCGCCGACCCGATCTCCGGCGAATACATGCTGGAGGTCTCGTCGCCCGGCATCGACCGGCCGCTGACCCGACTGGCGGACTTCGAAACCTTCCAGGGCCTTGAGGCTCGCATCGAGACCGACCGGCTCGTCGAGGGCCGCAAGCGTTTCAAGGGCCGTCTGGCCGGCGTCGAGGACCAGGACATCCTGATCGACCTCGATGACGAGGACGAAACCGCCCTGATCCCCTTTGCCTGGCTGGCCGACGCCAAGCTTGTGCTGAACGACGAACTTCTGAAACTCGGGGCCGCCAAGCGCCCCGTCCAAGACTTAGACGAAGAGGACTAGGCCATGAGCCTGACCGGTGTTTCCGCCAACCGTCTCGAACTGCTCCAGATCGCCGACGCCGTGGCGCGCGAAAAGTCGATCGACAAGGAGATCGTCATCGAGGCGATCGAGGACGCGATCGTAAAGGGCGCCAAGGCCCGTTACGGCGCTGACCACGACATCCGCGCCAAGATCGATCCCAAGACGGGCGAACTGTCCCTGACCCGTCACGTCACGGTCGTGGCCGACGACTGGGAGCCGGAGCTGAACGAAGAGGGCCTCGCCCCCGAGTTCAACGACGACGCCATGGTCCGCCTGACGATCGCCAAGAAGTCCGACAAGGAAGCCGAGGTCGGCAAGGAATACGTCGAAACCCTGCCGCCCTTCGAGTTCGGCCGCGTCCAGACCCAGATGGCCCGTCAGGTCGTCATGCATAAGGTCCGCGAGGCCGAGCGCGAGCGCCAGTACGAAGAGTTCAAGGATCGCGTCACCGAGATCGTCAACGGCACGGTCAAGCGCGTCGAATACGGCAACGTCATCGTCGACCT
>CAMLNT010000251.1 GCA_946481425.1 uncultured Brevundimonas sp. | reverse complement strand
CTCAGCTGGAGTTGACGATGAAGCCGGTTCTCTACGCCCTCGCAGCCCTGACGCTCGTGGCTGGATGCCAGCGCCGCGACGAAGCCGCCGATGCCCCCGACGCCACGCCCGTGACCGGCGCAGCCGAGACCCCGGCGGACCAGGCCGCGCCCCTGACCTATTCGCGCGAGACCGCCTACGCCACCGTCGAGCTGCAACTGCCCGAAGCGATCGCCGCCTATCCGGACCTGCATGCCGCCATCTACGGCGAGGAGGTGCGGGGCCTGCGCGAGTTCCTCGAGGGCGCCCAGTCGGACCACACGGAGTTCACGGGCGAAGACGGCGGCCTGCCGCCTTACGAACAGACCATTGTCTACGAGCCGGCCGGTGAGAGCGCGCGGCTGTTCAGCCTGCGCGAAACCTCCTCGGAATATACCGGGGGCGCCCACGGAATGTCGGGCTTCTCGGGGGTGCTCTGGGACAAGACCACTGACCGACGCATCGAACCGGCGACCCTGTTCCGGACAGGGGCGGACATGGCCGCCCTCGACCGCGTGCTCTGCGATGCGATCAATGCCGCGCGCGCCGATCTGGTTGGCGAGCCGTCGACCCTGACCATGACGGAGACGAACGGCTGGTCCTGCCCGCGGGCGATCGAGACTCCGTTCGTGCTCGCGCCTTCGACCACGCAGGGCCGCGCGGGCGGGCTGGAGTTTCTGATCGGGCCCTACATCGTGGGACCCTATGCCGAGGGCTCCTACCAGATCGTGGTGCCGCAGGCGGCCTTCCGCGGCCTGCTGAACCAGGCCTATGCGGGCGAGTTCGCAGGTGCGCCGCAGCGCGTCGGCGACGTCACGCCGCGCGAGCCCGTGACCCAGGCCCGATAAGACGCTAGAGGCTGTCCGCATGAGCGAGCAGCCCGCCACATCCTCCTTCGGTTACCGCGACGTAGAGGCGGGCGAGAAGGTGCGCCTGGTCCGCGGCGTGTTCGACAGCGTGGCCGACCGCTACGACGTCATGAACGACCTGATGTCGGGCGGCGTGCATCGGTTGTGGAAGGACATGGCGGCCAACCGCCTGAACCCCCAGCCGGGCGAACTGATCCTCGATCTGGCGGGCGGCACCGGTGACATGGCCCGACGCTTCGCGAAGATGGCCCGCAAGGTCCAGCAGCGCCGGGGCGGCCCGGACGCGCGGGTCATGGTCATCGACTACAACGCCGAGATGATCGCGGCCGGCATCCGCAAGGGCGGCGAGCCCGAAATGACCTGGAACGTCGGCGACGCCATGAACCTGCCGATCCCGGACGGGGTGGCCGACGCCTATGTGATCTCGTTCGGAATCCGCAACGTCGCCCATGTGCCGACGGCGCTGAAGGAGGCGCGGCGGGTGCTGAAGCCCGGCGGGCGGTTCCTGTGCCTGGAGTTCTCGCGGCCCACGGCCTCGGCGGTGCGGGCGGCCTATGACGCCTGGTCGTTCAACGCCATTCCGGCCATCGGCAAGGCGGTGACCGGCGACCGCGACAGCTATCAGTATCTGGTCGAATCCATCCGCCGCTTCCCGGATCAGAAGACGTTCGCGAAAATGATCGAGGACGCCGGGTTCAGCCGTGTCGGCTGGACCGACTATTCCGGCGGCGTGGCGGCCCTTCACCACGGGTGGGCGCTCTGAGCGGACCCGTCTATCGCGACCCCCCGCCCCCTCCGGCGACCGAACCGGTCCGAAATCCGGCGCGGGCCCTGCTGCGCCTGATCCGCTGGCTGTGGGTGCTGGCCCGCCACGACGCGCTGGTCCCGCGCGAGGTCAATCCGCTGCTGCCGGCCTGGACGCGGCCGTTCGCCTGGCTCGTGCAGATGTTCTCGGGCCGGGAAGGCAAGGCCGGACGACCCGGCCAGCGGCTCGGCAAGGCGTTCGAATACCTGGGGCCGGTGGCGATCAAGCTGGGTCAGGTGCTGGCGACGCGCGCCGACATCTTCGGACTGGAGTTCGCGCGTGACCTGGGGCGGCTCAAGGACGCCCTGCCGCCCTTTCCGGTCGAGCAGGCCCGGCGCGAGGTGGAGCGCTCGCTCGGTCGCCCGGTCGAGGCGCTCTACGCCAGCTTTGAGCCTGCGGTCGCTGCCGCCTCCCTGGCCCAGGCCCACCCTGCGACGCTGGAAGACGGCAGGAAGGTCGCGGTCAAGGTCCTGCGGCCCGGCGTCGAGCGGCAGGTCGAGAAGGGTCTGGACGCCATGCGTCTCGGCGCGCGGATCGTCTGGCGGCTGATCCCGATCTCGCGCCGGCTCGAGCCCTCGGCCTTCGTCGAGACCATCGCCCGGGCTTTGCACCTGGAACTGGACATGCGGCTGGAGGCCGCCGCGGCGTCGGAGCTGGCCGAGGTCATGGCCAAGGACGGCTACATGACCGCGCCCGCCGTCGTCTGGGACGGCGTGGGCAAGCGGGTGCTGACGCTGGAATGGGCGCCGGGCCTGCCGATGACCGATCCGGCGATCCTGACGGACGCGGCCTTCGACAGGAATGCGCTCGCCGACAAGGTCGTGCGGGCCTTCCTCGCCCAGGCGCTGGACCACGGCACGTTCCACGCGGACCTGCACGAGGGCAATCTGTTCGCCCAGGCCCCCGAAGGGCTGACGGCCATCGACTTCGGCATCGTCGGGCGGCTGGGGCCGTCCGAGCGGCGCTATCTGGCGGAGATCCTGTGGGGCTTCATCAGCCGCGACTACGACCGGATCGCGGTGGTGCATTTTGAAGCCGGCTATGTGCCGCCGCACCATAGCGTCGAGACCTTCGCCCAGGCCTTGCGCGCCGTCGGCGAGCCGGTGATCGGCAAACAGGCGTCCAAGGTCTCGATGGGTCGGCTGCTCGGGCAACTCTTCGAGATCACCGCATTGTTCGACATGCGGCTGCGGCCCGAGCTGATCCTGCTGCAGAAGACCATGGTCTCGGTCGAAGGCGTGGCGCGGCGGCTGAACCCGGATCACGACCTGTGGGCCGCGGCCCGGCCCGTGGTCGAGCGCTGGATCCGCGAGGAACTGGG
>CAMLNT010000250.1 GCA_946481425.1 uncultured Brevundimonas sp. | reverse complement strand
TGGGAGCGCTTCATCGGCGAGGACGGCGGCTTCGTCGGCATGACCGGCTTCGGCGCCTCGGCCCCCGCCGAGGTCCTGTACGAGAAGTTCGGCGTTACGGCCGAGGCGGTGGTCGCCGCAGCGAAGGCGCGGCTCTGACATGTCCGTGCCGGACGCAATCATCTTGCGTCCGGCTGAAGCCGCCGACCTGCCGGCGCTCCGCGACCTGACCTGGCGCATCACCCTCGCCGAGCCGGCCTATGCGGATCAGGCGCGAGCGCAGCCCGACGTGATCGAGGGGCCGACCGACGCCTTCGGTCAGGGTGGAGTCATCGTCGCCGAACAGGGGCAACACTTGGCGGGTTACGTCGCCGTCGTCCGCCCCGCCGATGCCCCAGCGGAAATCGACGGGCTGTTTGTCGAGCCGGAGCTTCAGGGACGCGGCATCGGCCGCACGCTCCTGCTGGCCGGCCTCCAGAGATTGCGAGTGTCGGGCGCCGACCGCGTCACCGTCGTCGCTTCGCCGGCGGCCATCACCGTGTATGAAGCCTGCGGCTTTCGCCAGGTCGGCCCCGTCCCGACGTTGTTCGGACCGGCTGTGTTCATGGAGGCCGCGCTCTCGCCCAAGGACCCTAATCCATGACCACCCTTCGCCTCGGCACCCCCCTTTCTGACAGCGGCCTGCGGGTCATGCTCCTCGGCTCGGGCGAGCTCGGCAAGGAAGTGGCCATCGAGCTTCAGCGTCTTGGCGCCGAGGTCATCGCGGTGGACCGCTATCCGAACGCCCCCGCCATGCAGGTGGCGCACCGCAGCCACGTCATCCCAATGACCGACGCCCAGGTGCTGAACGGCGTCATCCTGGCCGAGGCGCCGCACATCATCGTCCCCGAGATCGAGGCCATCGCGACGGAGGTCCTGGCGGGCATCGAGGAGGCCGGCTTCGCGATCGTCATCCCCACCGCCCGCGCCGTCCAGCTGACCATGAACCGCGAAGGCATCCGCCGTCTCGCCGCCGAGGAGCTGGGCCTGCCGACCAGTCCCTACGCTTTCGCCGGTTCCGAACGGGAGCTGGCCGAGGGCGCCTCGGCCATCGGCTATCCCTGCTTCGTCAAGCCGGTCATGTCCTCGTCCGGCAAGGGCCAGTCCTATGTCGAAAGCCCCGACCAGATCGCCGACGCCTGGGCCTATGCCCAGTCTGGCGGCCGCGTCGACACTGCGCGCGTCATCGTCGAGGGCCGCATCGACTTCGATTTCGAGATCACCCTGCTGACCGTTCGATCGCTCAGGGACGGCCAGGTGACGACCACCTTCTGCGACCCGATCGGCCACCGTCAGGTCAAGGGCGATTACGTCGAGAGCTGGCAGCCCCAGCCCATGCCCGCGGCCGCGCTCAGGGCCTCGCAGGATATCGCGGCGAAGGTGACCGAGGCGCTTGGCGGCTTGGGCGTTTTCGGTGTCGAACTGTTCGTGCGGGGCGACGACGTCTGGTTCTCGGAGGTCAGTCCCCGCCCGCACGACACGGGCCTCGTCACCCTCGCCACCCAGATCCAGTCCGAGTTCGCGCTCCACGCCCGCGCAAGTCTCGGCCTGCCGACCGACGTGACCCGCCGGGCCACGGGCGCCAGCGCCGTCATCTACGGCGGCATGGAAGCGCAAGGGGTCGCCTACGAAGGCGTGGCTGAGGCACTCTCGGTCCCGACCGCCGACCTGCGCCTCTTCGGCAAGCCCGAAGCCTTCGAACGCCGGCGCATGGGCGTCGCCACGGCGACGGGTGACACCACCGACAAGGCGCGCGAGCGCGCCCGGGAGGCGTCCTCCCGGGTGCGCGTCGTCCGCGGCTAGTGCCGGCGCTCGGCTTCGTCCACGAAGCCGTCGCCGTTGGCGTCCAGCTGATTGAAGTGCTCACGCATCGGCGCGACCATCTCCTCGAACGTCCAACGACCGTCGCCGTCTGAATCCAGGCCGCCCTCGGCGCCGTGGCGGAACACCATGACGTGGCGCTCGCCGCCCTCGCCGCCGTCCGGTCCGTGCTGACGGATCACGATGCGCCGCTCGCCGTCCTCGCTGACCCACTCCCCGCCTCCCGGACCTTCGACGTTGACCGTCTCACCGTCAGGTCCGCGCCGGATGATGACGACATCATGCTCTCCCGGGCCGCCTTCGCCGTGGAAAAACATTGGGCCTTCGCCTTCGGGCCCTTGCAGTCGGAAGCGCATCGGCCCGTCGCCATGCGCCTCGGCCATCGCCGCCATCTCCTCGCGCGTCACCACGCCGTTGGAATCCGCGTCGAGCCGGGCGAACATTCCCTGATGCCGCGCAAGGAACGCCTCGCGGGTCAGCCCTTCCTCGCCGATCTCCATGCGATGGCCGGGTCCAGCCATCACAACGACGCGGCGTTCCTCGGTCTGGCCCTCCTGGGCCTGGGCTGCGGCAGGAACCAGGGCCGCGGCCGCCACCGCAACGAACAGAAGTTTCATCGTGTCTCTCCGAATATCGTCGGGCGCTCCGGCCCCTCATCGCGGTTTGAGCAGGCCGAGTTTGCCCGCATATTTCACCGCTGAAACACGCCCGCAAAGCCGCGCCGGCAGGAAGACCGCATGAACACCCCGCCCACAGGCCCGGCCCGCGTGCTCGTCGTCGATGACGATCCGGGCATTCGCGATGTCCTCACGGATTACCTGGTCCGGCAGGGATTCGAGGCCGAAGGCGCGCGCGACGCCCAGGAGATGGACCGGCTGCTGGCTCGCCGGCCCGCCGACGTCGTGGTCCTCGACCTGATGATGCCCGGCGAGGACGGCCTCAGCGTCTGCCGCCGCCTCGCCGAGAGCGGTCCGCCCGTCATCATGCTTTCGGCCATGGGCGAGGACACCGACCGCATCGTCGGCCTCGAGCTCGGCGCCTCGGACTACCTGCCCAAGCCCTGCAATCCGCGCGAACTGCTGGCGCGAATCCGCGCCGTGCTCCGGCGTGGCAGCGACCGGCCGAAGTCCGGCGGCCATGCAGTCTGGCTCGGCGCCTTCCGTCTCGATCTCGTGCGTCGAGAGATCAGCGGACCCGGTGGAGCCGTCACGGCCCTGTCGACCGGCGAGTTC
>CAMLNT010000249.1 GCA_946481425.1 uncultured Brevundimonas sp. | reverse complement strand
TCTTGGCCGACTACGACGGCACCCTGATCCTGGTCAGCCACGACCGCGACTTCGTCGACCGCCTCGCCACCTCGACCATCGCCATGAACGGCCGCGGCGACGTCGTCGAAACTCCCGGCGGCTGGACCGACTTCCTGCGCCAGAACCCCGGCTTCCTCGCTCCTCCCGCACAGGGAGAAGGCAACCGCGCGAAGCGGGACGGCCCGACTGCCGCTCCATCGCCTCCGGCCGCGAAGAAGCCTGCCGGCAAGCTTTCCTACAAGGACTCCCGTCGGCTGGAAGAACTCGAAGGCTTGCTCGACACCCTCCCAAGGCTGATCGCGAACCAGGACGCGGTCCTGGCCGACCCGGATCTTTATGCGCGCGATCCGGCAGCCTTCGATCGCGCCATGAGGGCCGCCGACAAGGCGCGCGCCGACCTCGAGGCGGCCGAGTTGGAGTGGCTCGAACTGGAAGAAAAGAAGGCCTCGATCGTCGGCGGCTGAACGCCGCATCGCGCGACCGCCGCCCGCTGACTAACCTCACCTCATGCCAGCGCGCGTCCGCCGCCTTGAGTTGAGTCCCTCTGAGCGCCGCGCCGCACGACGCATCAACGCCCTGCTGGGGGCCGTGCCGCGCCTCAAGGCGGATGGCTGGCGGCTCCAGGTCGGGCAATGGGCCAGCGTCAACTTCGGCGGCGTCGCCGAACGCGTCACCGGCGCCTGGCTTCAGGCCCGGGGCGTTCGGGTGGAGACCCTTCGGATCTCCGCTCCTGACGGCGAGGTCGCCGTCCGCATCCTGCACCCGCGCCGTGCGCCTCGCGGCGTGGTCCTGGACATGCATGGCGGCGGCTGGGTCGTCGGCAGCGCCGGCCTCAACGATCATCTCAACGCCGATCTCGCCGCCGAGGCGGGTCTGGCCGTGGTCTCGGTCGACTATCGCCTGCTGTCCGAGACCCGGGGGATTTTTCTGCCTCACGCCATCTCCGACTGCGCTTCTGCGGCCCGTTGGCTCATCGACAATCGCACAGGCCGCTTCGGCGACGTCCCCCTCTTCCTGTCCGGTCAATCCGCCGGCGCGCATCTGGCCGCCGTCACCGCCATGGCCCTGCGCGACGAGGGCCGCCTCGGCGCCGTTTCAGCGTGCGTCTTCCTGTACGGCGTCTACGACCTGTCCGGGACCGCCTCGGTGCGCGCCGCCGGACCGGACACGCTCGTCCTCAACGGTCCGACTCTGGCCGCCGACCTCGCCCGGCTTCTTCCGGACCGCGACGAGGCCGGACGCCGCCTCCCCGACATGTCGCCGCTGCATGCCGCCATGCGCGACCTGCCGCCCGCCCTCTTCCTCGCCGGCGACCTGGATCCGTTGCGGGACGACAGCCTGCACATGGCGGACGCCTGGTCCTCGGCGGCGTCATCGGAGCTCATCGAAATACCCTTGGCCCCGCACGGATTCGTGCATTTCGGGGGGCCCCTCGCGACGCGGGCGCTCTCCGAAATCCGGTCTTGGATCGAAAGCCGTCTGGATTCAGGTCCTTCCGACGCCCCCATCCACAACGGCGCCAGCTCCGTCTAACAAGCCTCGCTGCCGAAAGAATATTGCCGAAGCACACAAATCGCCCCCAGTCCGGAGCAATTTTATCCACAAATCCGCCCACAACGGAGTGATTCGGGACGCTTGCGTCCACGGCGGTTTCGTCGGAACGTCATCAGGCCGAGGGACACGGCGGCGCGGAAAACCGGGGAGACCCGGGGCTCAAGGCGAACCGGCCCGGCTCTCTGACCCGATGCCACGGGGGGTTTTAGGACCTTAACGAGCAGGGGGCAGGATCAAGGCCCGAAGGGCTTTCGACGGCTTCGGCCGGAGAAGGACCGGAGGGAACCGGATCGGGATCGAAGGACGGCGCAGGCCAGACCTGCGGAACGCCCGAGACCAGGAGCGCGACAGGATACAGCTGACCGTCGCCGGGGTTCGCCCCGCTGACGCCGAAGCCAGGGTCCGGAACCTCAATGGCCAAGTCCAACCCGGACTTGGCGAGGGGACGAGGAGAACCGGTTCGCCGGGGACCTTCGTCCCCTCGCTCAATTCCGGCGGCTCCCAAGTCGATCCTCCCCTTTCCAATCCCGTGCCTGAGCCGTACATCACGGCCATGAGCTCGCGCGGGAATCGCCTCTGGACGAACCGTCGCGCCGTGATCGCCGGCGCCGGCGCACTCGCCGCCGCGTCTGCGCTTTCGGCCTGCACCGACTCCCAGGTCGAACCCGACGCCGACGGTCGCATCCGCCTGCGGTTCGCCACCGACTGGCGCGCCCAGGCCGAGCACGGCGGCTTCTACCAGGCGCTGGCTTCGGGGGCTTATGCGCGGCGCGGGCTGAACGTCGAGATCATCCAGGGCGGTCCCGGGGTGAACGTGCCCCAGCTCCTAGCCGCCGGCGCGGTCGAACTCGGCATGGGCTCCAACAGCTTCATCCCGATGAACCTCGTGGCCGAGGGCGCGCCGGTTAAAGCGGTCGCCGCCTTCTTCCAGAAGGACCCGCAGGTCCTCATCGCCCACCCCGACCCGGCGCTGCGCTCCATCGCCGACCTGCGCGGCCGGCCCTTCCTTCTGGCCGACGCCTCCATCAACGCCTTTTGGGTCTGGCTCAAGGCCCGCTACGGCTTCACCGACGACCAGGTCCGCAAGTACAACTTCAACCCCGCGCCCTTCCTGGCCGACCCCCGCGCTGTCCAGCAGGGCTACCTGACCAGCGAGCCGTACACGATCCAGAAGATGGCCGGCTTCGAGCCGCGCGTCTTCCTGCTGGCCGACGAGGGCTACCCCTCCTACGCCACCATGGTGCTGGCTCCCAACGCCTTCGCCCGCGACAACGCCGAGGCCCTGCGCGGCTTCATCGCCGCCTCGGCCGAGGGTTGGCGCGACTCTATCAACGGCGACGGCAAGGCCGCCGACGCCCTGATCCGCAAGGCCAACCCCGAGATGACGCAGGACATCCTGGACCAGGCCCGGGCCAAGCTGAAATCCAACGGCATCGTCGACGGCGGGGACGCCGCCCTCTACGGCTTGGGGACGATGACCGAGGACCGCTGGCGGGCCTTCTTCGAGGTCACCAGCCAGGCGGGCGTCTATCCGACCAACCTCGACTG
>CAMLNT010000248.1 GCA_946481425.1 uncultured Brevundimonas sp. | reverse complement strand
AGCGCGCGCTTCCAGCCGCCCGGGTTGAACTGGGTCGACACCGAGGCGATGTCGAGGCTGTCGAACAGGGTGCCTTCGCTGCCTGCGGCGGAGGTGAAGGGCGCGTCGTCGCCGTTGGCGATCTCGGCCAGGCGGCGGTTCAGGACCGCGACGCCAAGGGTGCGCAGCAGGTCCTCGCGACGCTCGGCGACGGTGTCCGGGTCGCGGTCGGGAGCGCGGGTCCAATTCAGCTGGATCGAGGACTGGACGCCCGGCTCCACCAGGATGCGGGTCTCCGGCTGACGCGGGGCCACCTGGCCCAGGTCGGGGTCGGGGCCGTCGGCGGCCCTGGGGGTCCAGCCCTCGAAGGCGGCCCGGATCTTCCGCTCCATCACGTCGACGTCGAAGTCGCCCACGGCGACGAAGGTGGCCCGTTCGGGCCGGTAGTAGGCTTCATAGAAGTCGACGAAGCGCTCGCGCGGCGCGGTGCGGATGATGTTCAGGTCGCCGATGGGCAGGCGCTGGGAGATGCGCTGGCCGGGGGCGAGCAGGGCCAGCTGGGCCTTGATCGAGCGCAGGCCCGGGGTGTTGCGCAGCCGCTCCTCGCCCTCGATCACGCCGCGCTCGGCCTCGACGGCGTCGGCCGCCATCAGGGCTTCCGACACCTGCTCGCGCATGACCCGGAGCGCGTCGTCGACGATCACCTCGTCGGCGCGCGGCAGCTCCAGCATGTAGACGGTCTGGTCGAAGCTGGTGGAGGCGTTGGTGTCGGCGCCGAAGGCCAGGCCGTGACGCTCCAGGATGCGCAGCAGCTCGTTCTCGGGGATGTTGGTGGTCCCGTTGAAGGCCATGTGCTCCATGAAGTGGGCGAGGCCCAGCTGGTCCTCGTTCTCCATCAGCGAGCCGGCGTCGATGCGGAGACGGAAGGAGGCCTGACCGGGCGGGGTGGCGTTGCGCAGGATGGCGTACTGCATGCCGTTGGGCAGGACGCCGAAGCGGACGTTGGCGTCGGCCGGGATGTCGCTGGCCGCCTGGGGCCACGGGTCGTTGGGTTGGACCTGCGCCAGCGCCGGCTGGGCGGCGGTCAGGACGGCGACGGAGGCCGCGGCGAGCAGGAGAAGGCGGGCGGAACGCATGGGTCGGTCACTCCGGGTGGCGCAGGCCCGTACGGGGCGCGCCGGCGAGAAAGGAAGGACCGCGATTTCAGATTTGCCCGCCGCCCCGCGCAACCCTTCGGCGTCGGACGGGCGGGGCTCAAGTTACCGAAGATTAATGTGTCGGCCGCGAGACGTAGAAGGTGGCGGAGTTGCCGACGGCGGTGGTGCTGGTGATCACCGCGCGGTTCGAGCCGGCGACGGTGGTGTTCGCCGTGGCCGAGACGTCGCCCGAGTTGGTCTGGGTGCTGCGGGCTTCGAGATAGCCGTCGCATTCCGAGCAGGCGTAGCCGGTGACCGCGTTGCCGACGGCCTCGGCGCCCACATAGACGTCGTAGCCGTTGGTCCCCGAGAAGGTGGCCGAGACATCCACGCCGCCCGAGTTGAACTGGCTGTTGTCGATCTCGACGTAGATGTCGTTGTTGCCCACCGACAGTTCGTTGGCGACGCCCCGGGCCGAGGCCTCGGCGCGGCCGTAGTCGTAGGCGGTGGTCGTCGCCGCGGCGCGAACGAAGGAGGAGTTGTCCTGCGCCGAGCCGATCAGGACCGATCCGCCGGAGTTGTAGAGGTTGGCCTGATTGGCCGAGGCGCGGGCGCGCGCGGCCAGGTCCCAGCCGTTGCCGGTGTTGGCGCTGGCCTCGGCCTCGACGAAGTCGCCGGTCGAGGTCTGGTCCAGCAGCAGCTCCTGGCCCGAGGTCTCGACGCTGTGGGCGGAGATGGCGTTGGCGGCGGACATGGCGGTGACGGCGGCCTGGGCCGGGACGTACTGGCTGTCCAGGCGGCTGTACGACCGGACGGTCGCCGAATTGGCCTGCTCGACCTCGCCGTAGAGGAAGGAGCCCTCGCCATAGAGGACGGTGGTGTTCGACATGGCCGAGGCGGCGATGTTTCCGCCGCCCAGCAGGCGGGCGTTCTCGTCGCCGACCGTGCTGGTCGCGCCGACCAGGCCGCCGGTGTTCGACTGGACCGCCTCGACGGTCAGGTCGGCGTCGTAGGCGCTGACCGCCAGATAGTTGCCGTTCGCCTGGGTGTTGACCGTGACCGGGCCGTCGGTGTCGGCGCTGAGCTGGACGTCGGTGGTCGCCACCGCGTCGCCGCGCATGTCCTGGTTCGAGCGGACGGTGATATGGCCGTTCTCGACGGCGCCGATGTTGCCGGTGGCGGCGTTGTTGACCGTCACCTGGTCCTGGGAATCGACGACGTTGAGGGTCTGGTGCGAGAAGACGTCGCCCAGTTGCAGCTGTTCGTTCAGGACGAGCGCGCCGTCCTGCGGGGGCGTCTGGGCCGCGGCCTCAGTAGCGGCTGCGGCGCACAGCGCCGTCGCGGCGATCGTGCCAGCGAGACGGATCCGCGCGGGTTTCGCCATTGTTCGTGTCCGTGTTGGGATAGGCGGGGTAGTAGCCGCCGGTCAGGCCGGTCGTGCCGCCGAGAGGGTCAGGGCCTGCCGAAAGGCAGACGTCGGGGCTGGGCGCGCCGTAAAGATTGGCCATGAACTCGACGATGGCCCGTTCGACCAGGGTCCGCACACCCAGCTGCACCGGCTCCAGGGCGCCTTCTCCGGCCGAGATGTCGAAGACGTTGCCGTTCAGGAAGTCGAACACCCCGGCCGAGATTTCGCGACCGATGATCTGCTTCTGGTAGGAGACCACATCGACCACCTCGAGCGTGGTGGTCTGAACCAGTCGCAGGTCGATGGCGATGTTCATCACGAAGGCCTTGCCGGCGAAGGCCGTCGACAACGGCGTGTCGGTGCTGGCCTGGCCCGCGGCCATGTCGAAGCCGCCCGAGCGGATGTTGTAGTTCAGCTCGGTGATGCCGCCGACGATGTAGAAGTCCGAGCCGGGCACCGAGCCGGCCAGGATGCGGCGGTATTCGACGTCGTCCGCGCCGGCGGGACCGGGATCGCCGATCAGGCGATTGTTGGCGTAGCGCAGCTCCATCTCCGACACCGAGGTGTCGTAGCGCTCGACCATGCGGGCGCCGGCCTTGGCGAGAGCGGACAT
>CAMLNT010000247.1 GCA_946481425.1 uncultured Brevundimonas sp. | reverse complement strand
GTTCATGGTCCCGCCCCACTCGCCGGTGGCGAGCTTGGGGCAATAGATCGCCTTCAGCTCTTCGGACGCATTGGCGTTCAACGCCTCGTAGCAGCCGTGCGTCAGGCCCGGGTACATCGAGAAGGCCGGCGAGGCCGCGGCCGTGAACTGGCCGAAGGCCATGCCGACGATGGCGGGCATGCCCTGGCCGCCGTGCTCGGGATCCGACGACAGGCCGACCCAGCCGGCCTCGACCATCTGCTGATAGGCTTCCTTCCAGCCCGTCGGGCCGGTCACCTTTCCGGCGTCCCACTTGCAGCCCTCGACATCGCCGACCTTGTTCAGCGGCGCGATGACTTCCTCGGCGAACTTGCCGCCCTCTTCCAGGATCTGGCTGACCAGCTCGCCATTGACCTCGGCGAAGCCGCGCTGGTTCGAATAGCGGTCGATCTCCAGCACTTCGTTCAGGAAGAAGGTGAGGTCGCGGACCGGCGCCTTGTAGGCCATGGGATCAGGCTCTCGTCTGGAAGGGTCGATGGTTGTCGGGGTTCATCCGCTCCTTGAGGAGACGGGCGTAGTCCTCGGCGCCGGGCAGAAGGTCCGGGCGATGTTCGGCCAGGGTGTTTTCCATCCACTGGCAGGCTTCTTCGGCCGTTTCGATGGCGCCCTTGATGTCTTCCAGCTGCTGCTTGAGCGCTTCGACGCGGGCCCGATGACGGGGGAGAGCGACCGCCATCTGGTGCACATTGTGCTCCTTGCGGTCGTAGAGATCGATCATCTCCTGGATTTCGGCCAGGGTGAAACCGATGCGGCGGCCTCTCAGGATCAGTTTCAGCCGGGCGCGGTCCTTGGAGGAATAGACCCGCGTCTGGCCCTTGCGCGCCGGGTCCAGCAGGCCCTTGTCCTCATAGAAGCGCAACGCCCGCGCCGTCGCGCCGAACTCGCGGCACAGCTGGCGGATCGAATAGGTGCGATGATCTTCGGCCGACATGGTTCGCCGTTGTAGGTAAAGTTTACGCGGACGTAAAGGGAAGGTTTTGCGTTGCGACTCGCTATTCGGCGCAGGGTCGCCTATATGGGTCTGGTCGATATCTGTGCGTAACGCTGCTGCCCGCCTGCTTCGCGCATCGAGGTCGTCTAGCCCAAAGTTTCAGACTCGACGGCCCGCAGGGGTTTTCCTGCATCGCCATTAGGAGACTGAAAATGGCTAAAGGCACCGTCAAGTGGTTCAACAGCGTCAAGGGCTATGGCTTCATCGCCCCGGCTGACGGCGGCAAGGACGTGTTCGTTCACGCCACCGCCGTGGAGCGTTCGACGCTCGGCTCGCTGAACGAAGGTCAGACGATCAACTACGAGATCGAGCAGGACAAGCGTAGCGGCAAGGAATCCGCCGTGAACCTGACCGCCGCCGACTAAGGTCGGTCGTCAGACCAAAGGTTGAAGGCCGGTGCGCAAGCGCCGGCCTTTTTCTTTGTTCACGCCCGCGCCTCGCCCGAGGCCCGCAGGGCCGCGATCTTTGCCTCGAAGCCCGACCAGTCGTCGCGGTCCGCGATCCCTGCCCAGATCGCCTCGACCTCGTTGATGAGCATGTCCTGAGGCTCGGCTCGGGCGAAGACCGGATGCTCGAGCCGCCCGGGCCGGTCGGGTGCGTGCTCGGCCAAGGCAGAGCGGAACGCCTCGAACGCCTCGCCCGCATAGATCGCCGCGCGCGGGCCCGACGCCGCCCGCACGGCCGAGGCCTCGCCGCAGAACCAGTCGTGGAACAGGCCCTCGAAGCCGAGCGCCTCGCCGCCCTCGGCCAGCAGGGCGAAGGTCGCGTCGACCAGGCGCTGGCCCGCCTCCGCGCCCGCGTCCCTCAGGCCGAACCGTGCCCGGAAGGCGGCGTGGCTCTCGCTCACATAGGCCGGGCCGAAGGTGTTCAGCGCGTCCAGCAACGCCTGCTCCTCGGCCAGCGGCCGAAGCGTCCCCGCCAGTTGGCGCAGGGCCCAGAAGACCGCGTCCGCCTGCCGACCGAAGCTGTAGAGGCCGATGGTGTCGAAATAGGCCGCCGTGAAACCCGGATCGAGTGCGGGCAGGAACCGCCACGGCCCGTAGTCGAAGCTCTCGCCCGTGACGTTCAGATTGTCGGTGTTCAGCACCCCGTGCACGAACCCGGCCGCCGTCCAGCGCGCCACCAGCCGCGCCAGGGCCTTGACCACCGCCTCCAGCATTGACGCCGCATCGGTCGCGCTCGGGTGATAGGCCGCGATCACGTGGGCCACGAGCTGCTCTACCAGGTCAGTCCGGCCGAAGAAGGCGTGGCGCTGGAAGGTCCCGAACCGCACATGGCTGTGCTGGAGCCGCACCATCACCGACGACCGCGTCGGTGATGGCTCGTCGCCCCGCGCCAGCTGTTCTCCCGTCTCGATGAGGCTCAGGATCCGGCACGTCGGCACGCCCCGCGCCGCCAGCGTTTCGGCCGCCAGCACCTCGCGCAGCCCGCCCTTCAGCGTCAGCCGCCCGTCCCCGTCGCGGCTCCACGGCGTCTGGCCCGACCCCTTGGTCCCGAGATCGAGCAGCCGGTCGCGGTCATCCCGGAGCTGCGCCGCCAGGAACCCCCGCCCGTCGCCGAGGTTCGGATTGTAGGTCCTGAACTGGTGGCCGTGATAGCGCATCGCCCGCGGCCCCGGCTGGCCCGGCAGCGGCTCGAACCGTCCGAAGTGGCCGATCCATTCGGCCTCGCTCAGCTCGTCGAGCCCGACCTCGACGGCCGCCCGCTGGTCGCGCCAGCGCACGATATGCTGCGGAAAACCCGCCGGCTCGACGGCGTCAGAGAACTCATCGCCGAGCTCGGCGAAGCGGGGATCAGGCCGGTAGGACGGGCCGACCGGCATCCGGCGGTCAGACCGCCCGCGCGGCGATCATCTTCTTGGTTTCGGCGATCGCCTTGGCCGGGTTCAGCCCCTTGGGGCAGACCTGGGCGCAGTTCATGATCGTGTGGCAGCGGTAGAGCTTGAACGGGTCCTCGAGGTCGTCGAGGCGCTTGTTCGTCGCGTCGTCGCGGCTGTCGGCCAGCCAGCGGTAGGCCTGAAGCAGGGCCGCCGGGCCGAGGTACTTGTCCTGGTTCCACCAGTAGCTCGGGCAAGACGTCGAGCAGCAGGCGCACAGAATGCATTCGTACAGGCCGTCGAGCTTCTCGCGGTCCTTGGGGCTCTGCAGCCGCT
>CAMLNT010000246.1 GCA_946481425.1 uncultured Brevundimonas sp. | reverse complement strand
CGCCACGGCCAGAGCCAGTGGAACCTCGAAAACCGCTTCACCGGCTGGGTGGACGTGGACCTCACCGAGACGGGAGAGGCCCAGGCGGCCAAGGGCGGCGAACTCATCGCCGCAGAGGGCCTGCACATCGACGAGGCCTTCACCTCGGTCCAGACCCGCGCGATCCGCACCTGCAACATCGCACTGGATGCGGCGAAGCAGAGCTGGGTCCCGGTAACCAAGGACTACCGGCTGAACGAGCGCCACTACGGCGGCCTCACGGGCCTCGACAAGGCCGAGACGATGGCCAAGCACGGCGAGGACCAGGTCAAGATCTGGCGTCGCAGCTACGACACCCCGCCTCCGCCGCTGGAGGCAGGTTCGGAGTTCGATTTCGCCAAGGACCGCCGCTACCTGTCGGCGGCCATTCCGGCCACCGAGAGCCTGAAGACCACGCTCGACCGCGTGCTGCCTTACTGGGACGAGACGATCGCGCCGCGACTGCGAGACGGCCGCAATCTGCTGATCGCAGCCCACGGCAACTCGCTGCGGGCCATCGTCAAGCACCTGTTCCAGGTGCCGGACAGCGCCATCACCGAGATCGAAATCCCGACCGGCAATCCCCTGATGATCCTGCTGGACGACCATCTGAACCCGATCTCGGCCAGATATCTAGACGGGGAGCGGGCCACCGACCTGCCGGCCATCCCATGAGCGGCGACCGCGACTTCATGGCGCGCGCCATCGCCCTGGCGGAGGCCCAGCTCGGCCAGACCGCGCCCAACCCCCCGGTCGGCTGCGTGCTGGTCAAGGACGGGCAAATCATCGGCGAGGGCGCCACGGCCAACGGCGGCCGTCCGCACGCCGAGGAACAGGCCGTGCCGGCCGCCGGGAACGCGGCGCAGGGCGCGACCGCCTATGTGACCATGGAGCCCTGCGGGGCCCGGTCTTCGGGCCGCATCTCCTGCGCGCAGCGCCTGATCGACGCCGGCGTCACCCGCGTTGTGATCGCCTCCGAAGATCCCTCGCCGTTCGCCGCCGGACGCGGCGTCGAGCGCCTTCGCGCGGCCGGGCTGGAGGTCGAGATCGGCGTCATGGAGTCCGAGGCCGCCGTCCTGGCCGAAGGCTATCTGAACCGCCTCAAGACCGGCCGACCGATGGTGCGGATCAGCGAAGACGGCCATGGCTTCGATGCGCGCTTCGCGGCTTCGCCGAGCGCGGACCTGGAGGCCGAGCTGCTGCGGCTGGGCGAAGCCGGCTACATGCGGGTCTGGGTGCCCCAGGGGGCCCTGTCCGACGCCTTGTCCAGCAAGGGCTTGCTCGCGGGCGACTGATCCGCGGACCAAGTATTCCTTAACGCGTGTACGCCATAGTCGCGCGCGATGCAGGCCGCCCAGCCAGACCCGATCAGACGCCTGACCCAGGCCGAGGCCGACGCCGTTTGCGCGCGGCACGATCGGCTGTGGCGCGCCCAGCCGGGCGGAGCCCGCGCGGTCTTCGCCTGGATGGATTTGAGCGGCCTCAGCTTCAAGGGCCGCAACCTTGCCGACGCAGACTTCTCCGGCGCTGTGCTGATCGGCTGCGATTTCTCCGGCGCGCGCATGGAGAACGCCAACCTGTTCGGCGCCGACGCTCGCGAGACCAATTTCGCGGAGGCCTGCCTTCGCCGGGCCGACCTCCGCGGCGCCTGCCTGCGGGGCTCGGACCTGTCGGGCGCCGACCTGTTCGAGGCCGATCTGCGGGAAGGCACGCTCGCGACCGCCGATCCGCGCATCGGTTTCCGCCTCGTCCAGCGCGCCGAACGGCCTGCGGACGCCCAGGGCGTGTCGCTGGTCGGGGCCAATCTCGAACGCTCGAGACTGACCGGCGTGATCGCCATCCGGGCCGACTTCACCGATGCGGTGATGCGCGACTGCAAGCTGGTTCGCGCCAATCTGAAACAGGCGACCCTGAACGGCGCGGATCTGGCCGGGTCAGACCTGTCCGGCGCCGACCTGTCAGGGGCCGACCTGACGGACGCCGTCCTCGTCGGGGTGAAGAACGAAATGTGGCGGACCGATGGGGCCAATCTCCTCGACGCCCTGACCGATGACCGCTCCCACCAGCCGTCGGTGTCGCCTTTGGAGGCCGCTGAACGCCTCGGGCTGCACGCGCGCTGGTGCGAAACGGACGGCGCGGAGGGCAAGCCGTCGACCTTCGATGAGCTGGATCTCAGGGCGCTGAAATCGGTGCGCGGCTTCAACCTGACAGCGCTCTCGGCCCGACGCGCGATCTTCTACGGCCTCGACATGGAAGGCGTGAAGCTACAGGGCGCGCACCTGGAAGGCGCAGACCTGCGGTCCTGCCGCCTGAAAGGGGCCGACCTTCGTGGCGCTCGCCTCACCGGCGCCCGGCTGAACGGCGCCGACCTGCGCGAAGCGCACCTGGGGCCGCTCCTGCTGGGGATCGACCGGCTGCTGCCGAGCGATCTCACGGGGGCCATCCTGCGCGGGGCCGATCTATCGGGGGCCGATCTGCGCCACGCCGTCCTGGCCCAGGCCGATCTGCGGCGCGCCCGCCTGCTGGGCGCCCAGTTGCGGCAGGCCGACCTGGCCTTCGCCAAGCTGGAAGGCGCCATCGGCATCGTCTGACGCCCAAAGAAAAGGGCGGCCACAAGGACCGCCCTTTCCGCTCACCTCGACGCGTGAGCTTAAGCCGACTTGGCGGACTTTTTGTCCGGTTTGGCCTCGATCAGGGCGCCCGCCGCGGAAGCGATCGGAATGGTCCGGGGCTTGAGCGCCTCGGGAAGCTGGCGCTCAAGGCCGATCGACAGCAGGCCATTGGCCAGGGCCGCCTCGGTTACCACCACATAGTCGGCCAGCTGGAACCGGCGCTCGAAGTCGCGCTCAGCCAGGCCGCGGTGCAGGAACCGGCGGTCGCTCGTCTCATCGTTGGCGGCCTTGCGGCCGGTCACGATCAGCACGTTTTCCTTGGCCTCGATGTTCAGTTCCTCGGGCTTGAAGCCGGCCACGGCCAGCTCGATCCGGTACTGGTTCTCGTCCAGGCTCTCGATGTTGTAGGGGGGGTAGCCCTGCCCTTCCGTCTTCGACGCGGCTTCCAGCATCGTGAACAGGCGGTCGAAGCCGACGGCCGAACGGGTGAGGGGGGCGAAATCGTAGCTGCGCATGTCAAATCCTCCTGCGAACAGCAAGGTTGAGCCGTCCCGCGTCTGCCTGGGACGGTTTAGGGATCGGATCGTGACGGCCTC
>CAMLNT010000245.1 GCA_946481425.1 uncultured Brevundimonas sp. | reverse complement strand
CGGCGTTCTCGAGGATCGACAGGTGCTGGCTCACCGCCGGCTTGGAGATCTCGAACCGCGCGGCGATCTCGCCCGCCGTCAGATCGGCGTGGGACAGGTAGGCCAGCATCTTGCGGCGGACCTGGCTGGAAAGGGCTTCGAACACGCGCTGCATGACCCGTTATTTAAGTCATTCGCTAAGGGCTTGCCAGAGGGCTGGATTATGTATTTAAGTAATGAACTAAATGAATGGAGACGGCCATGCCCTTGGTTCGGCGAACGGACGACTATTTCTGGAGTTGGCTCGGCGCCTCATTTGCGGGATCGGCTGTCAGCCTGATTGCAGGCCCTGCGGTGCTGGCCAATGACCTCAATTCATTCGCAGCTCTCGTCGGGCTCGCAGTGGTAATGTCGCCGTTCGTACTCTTTTGGATCGCCCCGGTCTGGCTAGTCGGCGTGGGCGCCGTAGCGGTGCCGGTGTGGATAGCGCTTCAACGACTGGAGCGGGACACGGTCTTGGCTGGGCTACTACTGGGGGCAACAACGGCCGGAGCGGCGTGGGCAGCCGGGAGCTACGCTCTCAGTCAATCCTCCTACGATGCGAACATCGTCCTCGCGACTGCCAAAGCGCTAATCGGAGGCGCCGTTACAGGCGGCATCGCCGGATGGGTGGGCTGGCGGTTCAGCCGGCGTCGTGCGCCGGAGCCCGCCGCATGACCGCCGCCCCCGACCCCTACGCCGTCCACAGCGTCGTCGAGACGCTGGAATGCAATCCGGTCGAGGGCCGCGTCGTCTGGGATCCGGCCCATTCGCTGTGGAACGGGGCCATGCTGGCCGGCGCCCTCGTCCTCGGACCGCTGGCCTTCACCTGGCCGGCCTTCGCCCTGTTCGTCGTGACCACCGGTCTGGGCCTGTTGCTCGGACATTCGGTCGGGATGCACCGGCGGCTGATCCACGGTTCGTTCGAATGCCCGCTGTGGCTGGAGCATTTTCTGGTCTGGGTCGGCGTCACCGTCGGCATGAGCGGGCCGCACTGGATGATCCGCACGCACGACCTCAGGGACTGGGCCCAGCGTCAGGCCGACTGCCACCCCTATCTGGCTCACCGCCGGCCCATGCTGATCGACGCCGTCTGGCAGATGCACTGCCGGCTGGACCTGGCCCATCCGCCCCGCTTCGACCTCGGCCGCGCGGGCCGCGACCGCTTCTACCGGTTCCTCGAGCGGACCTGGATGCTCCAGCAGCTTCCGATCGCCGTCGTACTCTATCTGATCGGCGGCTGGCCGTTCGTGGTCTGGGGCGTCTGCTGTCGCGTCTCGGCCTCGGTCGTCGGCCACTGGTTCGTCGGCCATCTGGCGCACCGGCGCGGGCCCCAGTCCTGGCTGGTCCGGGGCGCGGGGGTCCAGGCCCACGACGTGCCTTGGGCCGGCATCCCGACGATGGGCGAGGCCTGGCACAACAACCACCACGCCTATCCCGGCTCGGCCCGGATCGGCCTCTATCCCGGTCAGGCCGACTGGGGCTTCCGCCTCATCCAGCTGCTCGAACGGGTCGGACTTGCCTGGAATATCCGCACACCCGAGACCCTGCCGCCGCGCAGCGTCCTCACCCGCGCCTGATCACCACCCGCCGTAGTAGGCCGAGAAGCGGGCGCGCAGCATGCCGAGTTCGCGTTCGGCGTCGCGCATGCGCCATTCGGCGTCGCGGGCCTGATCCAGCGCCCGGTCGCGGTCGTTGCGCAGGCGACGGATGCGGTCGCGGATAACCTGCCGCTGCTCGTCGGTCAGGTCGGGGCCGTTCAGCGCCGTCTCCTCGTTGCGGATCTGGCCCTCGATATTGGCCGCCTGCTGGCGATAGCTCGACAGGTCGCTGCTGGCGGCGTTGTAGACCTGCTGGGCCGCGTGGACGACGCGGCCATCCGAATAGCCGGCCAGGAAATCACGCTCGAGATGCGCCGGACAGACGTTGCCGTAGCTGTCGCCCTGACGGCCCTCGCGGAACCCGACCTGCGGCGTGCAGAAGCTGAGCAGCCCCTGCTGGCGGCCCTGCTCGTACGGTCCCGGCTCGGGCAGCACGCCATGGCTGGCGCAGGCCTCCGTATGGTCTTCCAGCCGGCCGTAGCCATAGCCGTTCTGGCCGTCGGCCACGCCGATGCCGTACCAGTCGCCGATCAGGCACTGCTCTTCCGACAGCGTCGCGCAGCCGTTCAGCGCGCCCGCCGCGGCGAAGACCGCCGCCAGGCTGATGATGGATCCCGTTCTCATGTTCGCACCCCCACGTTCGGTGAAAGACTAACCTAAGCTTGGCCGGAGCTGAACCGGGGATGAAGCCTGCCCTTTCGTCGCCGTGGTTCTGGCGTTAAAGCGGCGCGCCTCCCCTCGAACGAAAGCCTTGCCCATGTCCGACAAGCCCGCGCCCAAGAAGGTCGTCCTCGCCTACTCCGGCGGCCTGGACACCTCGATCATCCTCAAGTGGCTGCAGACCGAATACGGCGCGGAGGTCGTCACCTTCACCGCCGATCTCGGCCAGGGCGAGGAGCTGGCGCCGGCGCGGGAGAAGGCGCTGAAGCTGGGCATCAAGCCCGAGAACATCTTCATCGACGACCTGCGCGAGGAGTTCGTGCGGGACTACGTCTTCCCGATGTTCCGGGCCAACACCGTCTATGAGGGCCAGTATCTGCTCGGCACCTCCATCGCCCGGCCGCTGATCGCCAAGCGCCAGATCGAGATCGCCCGCCAGGTCGGCGCCGACGCCGTCTGTCACGGCGCCACCGGCAAGGGCAACGACCAGGTCCGCTTCGAGCTCGGCTACTATGCGCTGGAGCCCGACATCCGGGTCATCGCGCCCTGGCGCGAGTGGGACTTCAAGTCGCGCGAGGCCCTGCTGGCCTTCGCCGAAGAGCACCAGATCCCGATCTCCAAGGACAAGCGCGGCGAGGCGCCCTTCTCGGTCGACGCCAACCTGCTGCACTCCTCGTCCGAAGGTAAGGTCCTCGAGGACCCGGCCGTCGAGGCGCCCGAGTTCGTCCACCAGCGCACCATTTCGCCTGAAGACGCGCCCGATCAGGCCACCGTCATCGAGATCGGCTTCGAGCGCGGCGACGCCGTCTCGATCAATGGCGAGGCGATGTCGCCCGCCGCGATCCTGACCGCCCTGAACCAGTATGGGCACGACAACGGCGTGGGCCGGCTCGACCTCGTCGAGAACCGCTTCGTCGGCATGAAGTCGCGCGGCGTCTACGAGACCCCCGGCG
>CAMLNT010000244.1 GCA_946481425.1 uncultured Brevundimonas sp. | reverse complement strand
TCGTGGTGGATTCCGGACGCCGTGGTGCGGCTTGAGCAGATGCCCTTGGCCTCAACGGGCAAGATCGACAAGATGCGTTTACGAGTAGAGCATGCCGGCAGCTAAGCAGCGCACAGACAGTCCCAAGACCCAGTCCCGCGAGCCGCTCGCGGGAGCCGCCAAGCCACGTCGCGGGCGCACCAAGGTCGAACAACGCGCCGACAAGATGGAACAGATCCTCGACGCGGCCGAGTATCTCTTCTCTATCCACGGCTTCTATGGTGTGACGCTCAAGGACGTGGCTCAGCGAGTGGGCGTTCATCACACGCTGCTGAACTACTATTTCACCGACAAACAGAAACTCTTCGAAGCTGTCTTCGGACGGCGCGCCGAGGTGACGGTCAAGCTGCGGATGGACGCGCTCAACCGCTACGACGAGGAGACGCAGGGAAAGCCGACCGTCGAGGGCGCCCTGCGCGCCTTCCTCGACACCGACCTGGACCTCTACAGCCAGGGTGGCGAAAACTGGAAGAACTATGGGGCGCTCGGCGCCGTGATGTCGAACACCGCGTTCGGGGCCGAGCAAATGGACCTGCACTTCGATCCGGTCGTGCTCCGGCTGATCGAACTGTTGAAGAAGGCCCTGCCCGGTTGCGCCGAGGAAGACATCTTCTGGGGCTACCACTTCGTCACTGGGGCGCTGATGCTGACGCTGGCCCGGACCGGCCGGATCAACCGGCTGTCGGGCGGACTGTGTGACTCTGACGACTTCGAGGCGATCAAGGATCGCATGGCGTCCTTCATGGCCGCCGGCTTCCTCGAAATCTGCAAGACGCGCCCCTAGGCGCTCGCTCCCCTCCCCCCCAAGACTGAAAAGGCGAACCTCATGTCGCTCGAAGGACGCATCGCGATCGTCACCGGCTCCGGTGGCGGCCTGGGTCGCCAGCACGCCCTGTTCCTCGCTCGCCAGGGCGCGAAAGTGGTGGTCAACGATCTCAGTCAGGCTACGGCCGACGCGGTCGCGGGCGAAATCATCGGGGCGGGTGGTGAGGCTCTCGGCATCGGCGCGTCGGTCACGGACGAAGCCGCCGTGGCGGCGATGGTGCAGCGGACGCTGGATCAGTGGGGCCGGATCGACATTCTGGTCAACAACGCCGGCATCCTGCGCGACAAGAGCTTCGCCAAGATGGATCTGGCCGACTTCCGGCTGATCGTGGATGTGCACCTGATGGGCGCCGCCATCTGCTGCAAGGCCGTCTGGGACGTCATGCGCGAGCAGCGCCACGGCCGCATCGTGATGACCACGTCGTCGTCTGGCCTGTGGGGCAATTTCGGCCAGGCCAACTACGGGGCCGCGAAGATGGCGCTGGTCGGCCTGATGCAGACCCTGGCGATCGAGGGGGAGAAATACGGTGTGCGGGTAAACTGCCTGGCTCCGACCGCGGCGACCGGCATGACGGAGGGCGTGCTGTCCGAGGCTCAGCTTGCGCAACTTGATCCTGCCCTTGTCAGTCCGGCGCTGCTGCCCCTGGTCGACGACGATGCGCCGACGCGCACCATCGTCTGCGCCGGCGCCGGCCATATGGCCCAGGCCTTCATCGGCCTGACGCCCGGCGTCCACATCGGTCACGGGGTCTCGGCAGGCCAGCGCGCCGTCGCCGCGCTCGAGCAGAGCGGCGATACGGACGGCTTTGTTGTCCCCGCCTACGGCTTCACCCAGGCCGAACGCGAGGTCGCCAGCGCCGCAGCGCAACAGCGGTCCGCCGAGGTGCCCGCCTGAGGGACGACGAAACCTGATCGCTGTCGCTGCGGGACGGATGCACGCTGGGTGGTGTCACCGGTTCGCAAATAAAGCTTCACCTTCGAGCAGCAGTCCCGTCGCAATGGCCAGCTAGATCGTCATTGGGCGAACAATGCTGCGGGCGTGTTGCGTGTGATGGACGGGGAAGCCGGGTCTAAAAAAGCCGCGAAAGCGCTCGGCCTGGTCAATGCCGCTGCTCCCCTGTCCGTAAAGCTCCAGCGTCGGGCGCTGGAGGACGCCGGATGCGAAATGACGTTCGAGGTGACCGGCGGAGCGGGTAGCGACAAGCGGATTGGGGACCTGCTCCAACGCATGGCGCCCGGATCCCGGCTGATGGTGACCGGGCTCGGCGCCCTGAACCGATCGGTCTCCGAGTGCCTGCGCCTCACCGCCAACCTGCTCGAGTCGGGGGTCGAGATCTGCATTGTGGATCCGCTGGGCGGTCAGACAATAACGCCCGGTTCTGCAGCCGCCCAAGCCATGCGAGCGGCCGCCTCCTTCGCGGGCCAGGCCAGGGCCCAGGCCACGTCGACCAACGGAAGGCCGTCCACGGGCGAGGTGCTGTCGCCGATCCAGGTCCGGTTCGCTCGCAAGCTCTATCAGGCCGGCGAAAGTCCGCGGACGATCGGTCAGATCTGCCGCGTCTCGCCCAACGCCGTGCTGGCTGCGGTCACCCGCGGGCGATGAGTGCTTGATCCCCTCCTGATCTTTCAGCCCTGGTGGCAAGGCGCACTCGGCCTTCTGATCGGCAGTTTTATGGCGCTGGTCAGCGTCCGCCTTCCGGCGGGCGAGCCATGGGTCGCGTCGCGCTCGAAATGCCGGAGTTGCCAACGACTGCTGTCGCCGCTGGAGCTGGTTCCGGTTCTGTCCTGGGCCGGGCTTCGCGGGCGGTGCGCCGGATGTGGAGCCAGGGTTTCTGCCCGCTATCCGCTGATCGAGCTGAGCGCGGCCGGTCTCGGCGTCTGGGCGGCGCTGGCGGCGCCGGGCTGGCTCGGACTGGCGGGGGCGGTGCTGGCCTGGCAACTCCTGCTGATCGCGGTGATCGACGCCGAGCACTTCTGGCTGCCAGACGTCCTGACCTTGCCGCTCTTGGCGACGGGGCTGATGGCGGCCTGGCTGCTGGAGCCGCATCTGCTGGGTGAGCGCGCGATTGGGGCCGTGGCGGGGTTCGTGAGCCTGTGGCTTGTGGCCTGGACCTATCGGCGGGTGCGAGGCCGCGAGGGGCTGGGCGGGGGCGACCCCAGGCTGTTCGCGGGGATCGGGGCCTGGGTCGGCTGGATCGCCCTGCCCACGGTGCTGGTCTGGGCGTGCCTCGCCGGATTTGCGGCCGTTGCGGCCATGCTCGCTGGCGGGCGCAAGGCGGGGTTAGGCGCGCGCCTGCCGTTCGGAACCTGCCTCGCCATCGGCGCCTGGCTGGCATGGCTTTTCGGGCCGTTAGGCCGGGGCGGGCTCTAGGGCCCCGGCGCGGACGGTGAAAACACCGTCCAAGTCGTCCGGGTCGTTCGGGTCGTCCGGGTGCGATGACGTCCAGAGACGGCAGGCTGGG
>CAMLNT010000243.1 GCA_946481425.1 uncultured Brevundimonas sp. | reverse complement strand
TTCTGATTGGCGGGGCAGGCCGTGATGAGATCAGTTATGTGGCGTCGGACGCGGGCGTGACCGTGCGCCTGTTTGCCGGCACGGCCACCGGCGGCCATGCGACCGGCGACACGCTGTCAGGCATCGAAGGCGTTCGCGGATCGGCCTTCTCCGACACGCTGTTCGGCTCGTCAGACAGCAACACGCTCAATGGGCGTGAGGGGAACGATTATCTGGAGGGGCTCCAGGGCGCTGACTATCTGATCGGCGGGTCCGGCCGCGACGAGGTGCGCTATGTCACCTCCAACGCTGGGGTTTCGATCAGCCTCGCAGGCGGCCCCAATACGGGCGGTCATGCCCAAGGAGACGTCCTGACTGAAATCGAGGGCGCCCGCGGATCGGCCTTCGCGGACGTCCTCAGCGGCTCGAGCGACGCCAACTGGCTCGGCGGCATGGATGGCAATGACCGGCTGGAGGGCCTCGACGGGTCCGACACGCTCGCCGGAGGCCGGGGCTCCGACACCTTGATCGGGGGCGCTGGCGCGGATGTCATGACCGGCGATGACGACGCCGACACCTTCGTCTTCGTAGGCGCCACCGGGGCGGACGTCATCACCGACTTCTCCGTCGCGGGCGGGGATGTCGTCGATCTGGACGCGGGTCTGTTCGTCGATTTCGCCGATGTTCTGGCGAACGCCTCGGACACGGCGGGCGGACTGCTTATCTCCAAGGGCGGCGTTTCGATTCTGCTCGTTGGGGTGCTGGAGGCCCAGCTCAACGCCGATGATTTCCTTTTCGGCGGCTCGGCGATAACGACCAGCGGCGGGAAGGGCGAGAGCGGGCTAGGCCCGTTGGTTCTCCCGGACTCGGATACGTTTGACCGGTTCGTCGAGCAGATGGGAGACCCCGCCCGGCTTCGGCCGGACATGAGCGGCGCAGACTGGTTGCTTTAGGCCGCAGTCGACGGGCCAACGCGCCCGGCGATCTATTTGATGACCGACGGTCAACGCCTCGCGGGAAGGCGGCCGCAAGCTTGGTTCGCGATAACTGCGATACCAGCGACGGGAACTGTCATCCTTACACGGTCGTTAACGGCTCCGGACGACCCGGCTCATGAACGCGTGTCCGACAACACGCGCCGGGTCCTTGGAGGACTGACCCGATGTTCGAGCGGCTGTTTGCTTCCCGCTTCACCACCCCTGCGCGCAACGAGTTCGATTTCGAGATCGCGCTTCCGCAAACCGCACCCTATCTGGCGACTCAAGCCGCACCAGACCTCTACCAACGATCCAGCGACTCCCTGTTCAACGCCCGCGCGTGGCAGCCGGCGGACAACGCCGCGCCGCTGATTTCCGCAGCTGAAATCGAGACATCGCTGTTCATGCGCTGCGGGTGCAGCTCGTGCGCCAAGGCCGACCGGAATCTCGACCCCGACGCACCGCAATCGACCGGCCTGCTCGACGCGCACGGCGATACGATCGCCACGGCTTCGTCGATCACCGTCGATGGCGCGCACATCGTCGCCTCGATCGATGCGCTCGGCGACCAGGATTTCTTCGCCGTCACCCTGGTCGAGGGCCAGTGGTACAACATCGGTCAGTATCTGACTCCGGGCGGTCCGTCCCTCATCCCGCTCGCGGACGCCTACATCGAGCTCTACGACAGCGCCGGCAACCTGATCACCAGCGCCGACGGCGGCGGACCCAATACGCCGTCCGGACTGGACGCCCTGCTGACCTATCAGGCGGACTATACGGGGACCTACTACATCAACGCCCGCGCCTTCGATCAGGACGCGACCAACGGCTCTACGGGTGACCACGTCGGCGACTACGAGTTGTTCGTCGATACTTCGGTCGAAAGCCCGACCACCTATCGGCCCTTCTACGATACCTCCAGTCCGCTGCACTCGCTCGACTGGGGCAGCCAAATCGACCGGACCTCGCGCAACCCCGACGGCGACAATGGCACGCGACCCAACCCGCTCGCGCCTGACGGCAATGGTCCGATCCTGACCAATAACTACGGCATCGAGGGCAAGAACGTCGTCACCTACTATTTCGCCAAACAGGGCGACGTCTTCCTCGACGAGGAGGCCGGGGGTCTGGCCACGATGATCCAGGCCCAGAACATGTTCCAGTGGGAGAAGGACGCCTTTCGTCAGGCGCTGGATCTGTATGAGCAGGTGGCCGACGTCATCTATCTGGAAGTGGACAATCGCAACGAGGCCGACTTCAAGTTCATCACCTACCAGGGCACCCCCGGCGTCGGCGCCAGCCTGCTGGGCCGGATGAGCCCGCCCAACGAGGCCAACGAAGGCCAGATGGAGATCAACGCCGGCGACGTCCGCTGGACCGAGGAAGGCGTCCAGCAGGGCGGCTTCTATTTCCCGACCCTCGTGCATGAGCTCGGCCACGGCCATGGCATGTCACATCCGCACGATAACGGCGGCCGCTCCTCGGTGATGCCCGGCGCTGACGGCGGAACGGGCGGCCTGGGCGGCGGTTTCGGCGACTGGGGCCTGAGCCAGCAGGTCTTCACCATCATGTCCTACAACGACGGCTGGACGCCGGACGCGCCCTACAACGGCGCCCCCGCCGGCCACGGCGGTCCGCGCTCGGGCGGCATCACCGGCACCGAGGTCGACCACTTCGGCTGGCAGGGCACCCTGGCCGCGCTCGACATCGCCGTGATCCAGGACAAGTACGGCGTCAACGAAGAGTGGGCGGCCGGCGACGACCTGTACGAGATCAAGGACTTCAACGGCGCCGGCAATTACTACTCCACCATCTGGGACGGCGGCGGCACGGACGAGATCCGCTACTCCGGCTCGTCCGACGCCACGATCGACCTGCGCGCCGCGACCCTGCGCTACGAGGAAGGCGGCGGCGGCCGCGTCTCCTACGCCTTCGGCCTGTGGGGCGGCTTCACCATCGCCAACGGCGTGACCATCGAAAACGCCACCGGCGGCTCGGGGAGCGACACGCTGAACGGCAATGAGGCGGACAACGTGCTCTTCGGAGGCGCCGGCGACGACTTGCTCTGGGGCGCCGCTGGCTCGGACGCGCTCCACGGCGAGGCCGGCAGCGACACTGTCAGCTATGAGGAATCGAACGCTGCGGTGGTGGTCCGCTTGTGGAATCAGACCGCCACCGGTGGACATGCCACTGGCGACTCTCTGTTCAACATTGAGGGCGCAGTCGGCTCCGCCTTCCACGACTCGCTGATCGGCTCGCAGGCGGCGAACGAATTGCAGGGCGGCGCCGGAAACGACTTCTTGTCGGGTCTGGGTGGCGCGGATCTTCTTGACGGCGGCGATGGGATCGACGTCGTCAGCTACGTCGGCTCAGATG
>CAMLNT010000242.1 GCA_946481425.1 uncultured Brevundimonas sp. | reverse complement strand
ACGCCGGCCGCGCGACCAACCGCCGCGTCGAGATCGTGATCCGCCCCTTCCGCGGCTAACTCGGTTCACGATCGACAGAAAAAATGGCCCGCTCTCTTGCGAGAGCGGGCCATTCCCTTTTCAGGTCGGCGTCCTAGCAGCGATCTCCCGGCTCACAGTCGTCGATGGAAGCGTCCAAGGCCGCCAGGCAGATGCCCAGGTCGATGCTGGCCTGCTGCTCGCAGGAACTGCTGCCGTTACAGGCGTCCACGGCGCTGTTGTAGGCCGACCAGCACGCGCCGGCGCTCTGAGCGCTGGCAGTCGTAGCGGTCATCATCGAGGCCGCAGCGAAAACAGAGACCAAACCGAAATAGCGGATCACGTCAGTCCTCCCGGGAGCCAATCTCCCTGGAGAATTAAAGCGGGCATTTTTACGTTCTGCAACTTTATAGTGTTGAAACTTAAAGACGCGCCCACTCTCCTCTGGGCTGTATTTCGCGACGGAGGGTCATTGATTTCAGGGGCGCCGCTTGCTCCGGACGGCAGACCCGTGTTCCTTAGTTATCCGAGCAGGGAAACGGGCGCTTGGACCGGGGACAACCACCACATCGATACGACGGCGACGAGGTCGCGGCCCTGCTGCGTGGCCTCCGGCTGGCCGCCATCGCCGTGGGATCCGCCGTCCTCACCGCCGCCCTCGTCATCGGCTGGGGCGAGCACGAGCGCGAGCAGGCCAACCCCTATTACGGCGACCTGGTCACCTTGGCGGTGAACAGTCAGTAGGGCGGTTTAGGCCCGCCCGATCGAGCTGTAGGCGAAGCCCATGGCCCGCACGTCTTCCGGCCGATAGACGTTCCTCAGATCCACGATGATCGCCTGATTGGCCAGGTCCTTCACCCGCTTCAGGTCCAGCGCACGGAACTGGTCCCATTCGGTCAGGATCACCACCACATCGGCGCCCTCGACGGCCTCGTAGGGGCCGGTCTTGAACACCACGTCCGGCAGCAGCTTCTTCGCCTCGTGCATGGCTTCCGGATCGAAGGCCTGGACCGTAGCGCCCGCCGCGATCAGGGCCGGGGCCACGTCCAGCGACGGCGCGTCGCGCATGTCGTCGGTGTTCGGCTTGAACGCCACGCCCAGCAGGCACACCGTCTTGCCCGTCGCGTCACCTCCAAGCGCCTCGATGACCCGCTCGGCCATCTGCTTCTTGCGGGCGGCATTGACCTCCACGGTGGTCTGCACCAGCCGCAGCGGCGCCCCGGCGTCCTCGGCCGTATGCACTAGCGCCAGCGTGTCTTTCGGGAAGCACGAGCCGCCATAGCCCGGCCCCGCATGCAGGAACTTGGAACCGATCCGGTTGTCCAGCCCGATGCCCTTGGCGACCTGCTGGACGTCGGCGTCGACCTTCTCGCACAGGTCCGCGACCTCGTTGATGAAGGTGATCTTCATCGCCAGGAAGGCGTTGGCGGCGTACTTGATCAACTCCGAGGTCCGACGCCCGGTGAACAGCAGCGGCGTCTCGTTCAGGTTCAGCGGACGGTAGAGCTCCGTCATCGGCGCGCGCGCGCGTTCGTCCTCGATGCCGACGACGACGCGGTCGGGCCGCTTGAAGTCATTGATGGCCGCGCCCTCGCGCAGGAACTCTGGGTTGGACACCACCGCGAACTCGGCGTCTGGACGAGTTTCGCGGATGATCTTCTCGATCTCGTCGCCGGTCCCGACCGGCACGGTCGACTTGGTGACGATCACGGTGAAGCCCTCGATCAGGCCGGCGATCTCACGGGCAGCCTCATAGACATAGGTCAGGTCGGCATAGCCGTCGCCGCGCCGCGAGGGCGTGCCTACCGCGATGAAGACGGCGTCCGCCTGGCGGATGGCCTCTGCGCCATCGACCGCGAAGAACAGCCGGCCGTCGCGGACATTGTCCTCGACCAGGTCTTCCAGGCCCGGCTCGAAGATCGGCATGATCCCCTGCTCGAGGCGCTCGATCTTGGACGCATCCTTGTCGATGCAGGTCACGACGTGGCCGAAGTCGGCGAAACAGGCCCCGGAGACAAGGCCGACATAGCCGGTTCCGATCATGGCGACGCGCATGGGCAGGTGCTCTCTTGCAGTTCGGGACGGCCTATACCCCCGCCCCCCGCGAGCGTCACCCCCGCTCGCCCGTTAACCGTCTCCGGCAAACAGACCTAAAGACCCATCAGGCATGCTGCGGTCATGGCCGCCCCTGACCGCATCCGCCTGCTCGGCGCTGAGATGGACGTGATCACCGCCTCCGGCGTGTTCGATTTCACGGCCGCGCGCCTGCGAGAAGGAACGGGCGGCCTGGTCGCCAACCACAACCTCCACAGCCTGCATCTGCTGCGCCGCAAGCCGGAGATGGCCGCCTTCTTCGCCTCGGCCGACCTCATCGAGATCGACTCCACGCCTTTGATCGCCTGGGGGCGGCTGATGGGCCTTCGGCTGTCGTCCGAGAACCGCTGCACCTACCTCGATTGGCGCGAGGCATTCTGGGCCCGGGCGAGGGCCGAGGGCTGGCGCGTGTTCCATCTCGGGTGCGCGCCCGAAGTCGGAGCGAAGGGCGCCGCGGCCATCCGCCAGCGGTTTCCGGGCGTCCAGATTGCCGAGCGCCACGGCTTCTTCGACATGGCCGGCCCGGACAACGAGTCCGTTCTCGCCCAGATCGAGGCCTTTGACCCGGACATCCTGTTCGTCGGCATGGGCATGCCCCGTCAGGAACAGTGGATTCTTGCCAACCGTCATCGGCTGGGCCGGGCGATCATCTTTCCCATTGGCGCGGCCTTCGACTACGAGGCGGGCGTTGTCCCGACCCCGCCGCGCTGGGCCGGGCGTCTGGGCCTGGAATGGCTGTTCCGCTTCGCGGTGGAGCCCAGACGGCTGTTCGAGCGCTATTTTATCGAGCCCTGGTCCCTCGTGCCGGGCGCCTTCGCCGACATCCGCGACCGGCTGCGGGCACGCCCCGTCGTGGCGACGCCGTGACCGTGGGGGCGGCGGTCGAGACCCTGCGGCTCCGGCACGCCAGTCTCATCGACGCCAAGCGCCTGTTCGACTGGTCCACGGCGCTCGAACCGGCAGCCCCGACCGCCTGGGGCGAGCCCATCTGGGACGACCACCTCGTTCGGCTCGAACGATCTCTGGGCCGCACCGACCGACTGATCTTCATCGGCGAGGCCGTGCGCACAGATCAGGCGATCGGCGCTATCCGCTTCGACACCCTCGCCACTGGACTCTGGGCGATCGACATCGTGGTCGCCCCGGAGTTCCGCGGCCGCGGCTGGTCGCGCAAGCTCCTGACCGCCGGACTCGACCATTTCGAAGAGGCGGACTTCGTCGCTCG
>CAMLNT010000241.1 GCA_946481425.1 uncultured Brevundimonas sp. | reverse complement strand
GAACTGGCTGGTAGCATTCAAGCACGTGTTTTAGGGATGGCTCCCCTCAACTTCGCGTCAAAACACGCTCTGAGCTGTGGCGCACGAAAAAGGGCGGGAGCTTTCGCTCCCGCCCTCTCCGTAGATCGCTGATGAGCGTCGTGGACTAGAGGTCCATATCACCCATGCCGCGGCCCGGCAGGGCCTAGGTGTTACCCCTTCAACTCCGCCGCCCGTCTGGCGATGGCGAAGGGCCGGCCCTCGACCTGGAAGTCGACGACATTGCCGGCGTCGATGCGGGTGCCGACCTCGGTCAGGGCCGCCTCGATGGCGTCGGCGCGCTGGCGGTAGTCGCCGTGGTGGCCCTGATCGGTGCGGACTTCCCAGACGCCGCTGCGCTTGCGCACCCCGACGGGGATGACGTTGGCGCCGCCGCCGGTCCCGGCGAGCGCCGCGAGCGGGGTCGGCGGATCCGACGGGTCCGGGGCCTGCGCCTCCGTCAGGGCCTCGCGGCGAACCGGCCGGTCTTCGGCCAGCTTGCGGAGCTGACGGATGAACTGTTCGGCGTAGTCCTCGGCGTCGGTGTGTTCGTGGGCGTCCGACCGGCGGCCCTGGGGCGCGAAGGTCAGGGCCATGCGGTCCAGCAGCGGCGGATCCCCGTCGACCAGATCGGCGATGAGGAACTGCAGGATGCGCTCGTGCGCGAGGACGCGCCGTTCGAGGTCTGTATTCTGGTCGGGCATGGCTGCCTCCCTGGGGGTTTGCGGTGGGCGCGCGGCGAGCCGCTGCAGCGACGCGCGCAGGTCGAACGGCCGCGTCTCATCGGGGGGCGCCGGGGTCATTTCGGCTCCCAGGGCGCGGCGTGCGGGCGCTGTTGCGTTCGCAGGGTGGTGGGGATCGCCGGGGCGCCGAGGCCGTATTCGTCGAAGGCCGTCTCGCGCCGGTCGCGCATCGCGTCGGCGAGCTCGTCCATGTCCAGGCCCGCCGCGCGCGCCTGGGCGAACAGCCCCTCGACGCGGCGCTCCTCTTCCTCGACGTGGTGCTCGACCATCTCGCAGAGCACCATCACCTTGGCGTCATAGTAGGGGTCGGACGGCTCGATGGCCTCGATCTCGTTGATCAGCAGCTTGGCCCCGTCGTGCTCGACATAGGCCTCCTTCAGCAGGTCCTCCTCCACCACGCCGCTACAGGCCGGGTAGAAGATCTCCTCCTCGATGACCGCGTGAACCTTGAGCTCCAGGCAGGCGCGGTTCGCCAGGGTGCGCCGGCGCTCCGGATCGTCCGCCTGCTCGAACTCGGCGAACAGCGCCTCGACCGAGCGATGGTCCGCCTTGAGCATCTCTACGGCGTCCATGGAATCATAGTCCTGGGTCATCTGTCGCTCCCGCGGGGCGCATCGGGGCGCCGGCATGGCCGGGCCCCGAAACGCGAAAAGGGCGGCCCGGGGGCCGCCCTCTCGTTACTTGGCCGTCTGCCTGGTGTCGGCCTTGTCGCCCTGGTTCTGCGGGGCGGTCTTGTCGCCGGTGGCGCGGTGTTCACCGGGCTTGCCGGCCTGATCCGCCTTCCGGTCAACCAGAGGCTTGTCGCCCGCCTTGATGTCGTCAGAAATGCTGGCGCTTTTGTTATTATCTTGTTGGGCCATTTTACTTTCTCCGATCCGTTCTGGATCCAGTCAATAAATGGTGATTGTTTGCATCATTTCAATATTCGTGCGGCGGTTTATTATATATGAAGCCCGCTCAGCTCGACACACAGCTTTCTTCACGGGCGCGTGTCGCGCTCGCGTATGAAACGGCTGGCCAGACGCCCTGCCGCCGCGGCTGGGGCCTAGTCCCGGCCGAGGTCGATCCGGATGCGTGCTTCCGCGCAGCGGTCGCGCAACTGACGCATCAGCTGCGGCCCGTAGAGCTGGTGGACGTCGTAGCCTTCGCGGAGCATCGCCAGGCGGATGCCGGCCACGCCGGAATAGTCGCCTTCGTCGGCCAGCTCGAAGGCGCGTTCGAGGGGGCTGGGTCGGCTCATGCGGCCGCGAGCCGCCAGCCGCCCAGGTCGTCCGGGCGCAGCTGCACCCTGACGGCCTCGCCCAGACCCGTCGCCAGGGTGGTCTGACGCGCCTCCGGCCAGGCCGGCGCGGCGTGGATCAGGTGGTCGTTGGCCAGGCGCACGCCGCGGCGGCCCCCTTTCAGGAGGGCGACCACGACGCCGTCAAAGCTGATGGCGTCCTCAGGCGGTCTCCGAGGCGCGCAGGTGAACCGCCGATTCCTTGCCCGAGCGCCCGTCGCGCTCCAGCTGGTAGGACAGGGTCTGGCCCTCGGTCAGCTGGCCGAGTTCCGAATGCTCGACGGCCGAGGCGTGCACGAACACGTCCCTGGTCCCGTCGGTCGGGGCGATGAAGCCATAGCCTTTGGTGTGGTTGAACCACTTCACGGTGCCGGTCGCCATTTCAGGTCTCCTTCTTGGCATGTCGCAGGAAAAGCCCTGCTGGACATCGAGGTCTGAAATGTTCGGCTGGGTTGACCTCAGTGCATTCGCAGAGCGGACAGCGGCGTTGCGCGACAGAGATCGATGAACCCCATATAGGCGCTTGCGCCCCCCGAAGATAGGGCCGGGCGGAAATCAGGTCTCGGGCGGCGCCTTGGCCGCGGCCTCCAGGGCCTCCGCGTCGGCCTCGCATTTGGCGATGAGCTCATGCAGCGCGGCCTCGGCCTTCTCGTCCGGAATGCCCAGCGACAGCAGCTTTCGATAGCGCTCGGCGTCCTGCCGCAGGAGTTCGGGGCTGGTCATGCCCGCTAAGGCGGTTCGGTCCAAGACCGTTCCAGCGAAATGTACGATGGATGACAAAAAGGGCGGGAGCTCTCGCTCCCGCCCTCTCCGTAGATCGCTTCAGAGCGTCGTGGACTAGAAGTCCATGTCGCCCATACCGCCCATGCCGCCGCCCGGCATGGCCGGGGCCGAGCCCTTCTTGGGGGCGTCCGCCACGGCGGCTTCGGTGGTGATCAGGATGCCCGCGACCGAGGCCGCGTCCTGGAGCGCCGTGCGCACGACCTTGGCGGGGTCGATGACGCCCATCTTGACCAGGTCGCCGTACTCTTCCGTCTGGGCGTTGTAGCCGAAGCCGGCTTCGGAGTTCTCAAGGATCTTGCCGACCACGATCGAGCCCTCGACCCCGGCGTTTTCCGAGATCTGACGGATCGGAGCCTGCAGGGCGCGCTTGACGATGGCCACGCCGGCCTTCTGGTCGGCGTTGTCGGTCTTGATGTCGTCCAGCGAGCGCGACGCCTTGAGCAGCGCCGTGCCGCCGCCGGGGACGATGCCCTCTTCCACGGCCGCGCGGGTCGCGTTCAGGGCGTCGTCGACGCGGTCCTTCTTCT
>CAMLNT010000240.1 GCA_946481425.1 uncultured Brevundimonas sp. | reverse complement strand
GGGCGGTTTCCTGGTCTGGGGCGTGTGGGACAACATCGTCTCGCCCGAGCGGATGGCGGAGTTCGCTGGCTTTCTGACAGCGATCGGTGCCCCCATGTCTGATCTGGCCGCGCCGGTTTCGGTCTGGGCGCAGTTCCTGGTCGGGGTGCTGCTGATCCCGGGGTTCCTGACCCGGTGGGCGGGCCTGCTGCTGGCGGTGAACTTTCTGGTGGCGGTCGCCCTGATCGGGACGTCGGACGGCATCTTCCCGGACGTCACCCGCGAGCTGTTCGGACCGATGATGTGCGTGCTGGCAGGCCTGCTGCTGGCGACCCACGGAGCGGGGAGTATCTCGGTCGACGCCCGCTTGACCCGCCAATCGTGAAACCCCACCTAGGGCGGGCGGAGCGCTCACGCGAGGCTCCGTATGAAGGGTCGCTTCTCAAGGAGGGCTCATGTCCCGTTCTGTCATCGTCGACAGCCCGTTCCTGCTCGGCTTCGAGCACACCCGGTCGCTGATCGACCGCGCCGCCAAGATCGCGGCCGAGGGCTATCCCCCCTATAATGTCGAGGCCATCGGCGACGACGCCGTGCGCATCACCCTGGCGGTCGCCGGCTTCTCGCCCGAGCAACTGTCGGTGACGCTGGAAGGCCGCCAGCTGACCATCGCGGGGCGGCGTCCGGGGGATGGGCCGCAGGAAGCCGCCTATCTGCATCGCGGCATCGCGGCGCGTGGTTTCACCCGCGCCTTCGTGCTTGCGGATGGGCTGGAAGTCGAGGGCGCCAGCGTCGAGCACGGCCTGCTCCACGTCGACCTGAAGCGGCCCGAAGCGGCCCAGACCATCCGGCAAATTCCGATCCGCGTCGGCTGAGAGACTTCGCGGAGAATTCGGCTACGGCCGAAGCGCGATTTCGAACACGACAGTTACGCCGACGACGACCGCTGAACCGGCGGGCGGTCGAGGCGTTGTTCCTTCGAGGAAAATGATGATGACACCCGTTCTCACACGAAAGGCTTTCGCAGAACTCGGCGCCCCGAACCTGGTCTATGTACGGCCGTTGAAGGTGCGCGACATCGCCGGCGGACAGCCTGTACAGGCCGGCCCCGGCATTCACCTGAACCCCGAGCAGACCCTCTATGGCGTCTATGGCGCCGACGGCGAGCGGCTGGCGGTGATGATGGAGCGCGACGAGGCGTTCGCGGCCGCCGTGGCCCACGAGCTGGCCCCCGTCTCGGTCCACTAGACCCGGATCAGACGATCCGGGCGGCTTCGTCGAAGCTCAGGCGCGGGCTGCGCGGGAACAGGTTCTCGTCCGAGCCGTAGCCGAGATTGACGATGAAGTTCGGCTCGATGTCGCCTTCGGGGAAGAACTCGGCCTTCACGCCCGCCGGATCGAAGCCCGACATCGGACCCACATCCAGCCCCAGCGCCCGTGCCGCGATCAGGAAATAGCCACCCTGGAGCGAGCTGTTGCGGAAGGCGGATTCGCGCCGCATCGCCTCGTCGCCGAACCAGTCGCGCGCGCCCGGCGCGTGCGGAAAGAGCTTCGGCAGGGTGTCGTGGAAGTTCATGTCGTAGCCGATGATGACGTTGACCGGCGCCTGCAGCGTCTTGGCGCGATTGCCCTCGGCCATGTGGGGCGCCAGGCGCGCCTTGGCCTCAGGAGAGGTGACGAAGACGAAGCGGGCAGGAGTGTTGTTGACTGCCGTCGGCCCGAACTTGGTCAGGTCATACAGCTTCTCTAGCAGGGAGGGGTCCACGGGCCGGTCGGTCCAGCCGTTACGGGTCCGCGCCTCGGTGAAGAGCTGGGCCAGGGCCTGATCCGAAATCGCCTTGTCGCGAGTGGGGGAAGCGTCGAAAGCCATGGGTCTGTATCCGCAACTGCCATTGTGTCGGATACAGATGGGTGGTCGTCGGCGCCGATCAAGGCGGACGGCCAACTTTCCGGAAGGCTAGGCCAGCTTGCCGATCAGGGCCTCGGCGGCGTGCGGGTTGCGGACCTTCGCGCCGGAGATGAAGTAGGCGAAGACGTCGCCGCGCTCGGCCCAGGCCTTCGCCCGCGCGGCCACGGCGTCGAGTTCACCGGAGCTCATGCCGGTGGGTTCATCCTCGCGGCTGGACATCATGCGGGCGTAGGTGAAATCGGCTGTGGGCTGGTCGATGCGCGGCCATTCAGGGGCCTCATCGTCCTCGGCATAGACGATGGCGCAGCCGTATTTGGCGGCCAGGTCATAGAACTGCTGGCACTCGAAGGTCCCGTTGCGGACCTCCAGCGCATGGCGCAGACGCAAGCCGTCCTTCTCCTGCGGGAGCAGCTTGAGGAAGCCCTCGAAGTCCTCGGCGTCGAACTTCTTGGTGGCCATGAACTGCCAGTTGATGGGCCCGAGCTTGGGCCCCAGCAGGGTCAGGCCCTGATTGAGGAAGATGTCCATCGACCCCGCGCCGTCGGCCAGGACCTTGCGGTTGGTCGTGAACCGGCTGGCCTTCACCGCGAAGACGAAGTCGTCGGGCGTCTCGTCGCGCCACTTCATCCAGCTGTCCGGCTTGAAGCTGGAATAATAGGTGCCGTTGATCTCGATCGAGGTCAGGCGGCCGGCCATGTGGGCCAGCTCCTTCTTCTGGCTCAGCTTGTCCGGATAGAAGACCCCGCGCCACGGCTCGAAGGTCCAGCCGCCGACGCCCACCCTTATCTGTCCGGCCATTCCCTCAGCCTCCGTTGCGCGCCCCTTGATAGGCGGTCCGCGGGACGCCCGCGATCAGGAAATAGGCGCCGACCACGATCAGGCAGGCCACGGGGGTCAGGGCCCCGAACTCGCCGGTCAGCCACTTGGCCTGATCGCCGGGAACGAAGGCGGCGACCATCACGGCCTGGATGAAGAGGTTGTGCGAGGCATGGGCGAGGGCGGCGGGCCAGAAGCTGTTCGAGCGCAGGCGGATCGCGTTGAAGAAGGGCGTGATGATGAAGATCATCGCCGCGAAACAGATCAGGCTGAACCAGATCGGCGTGCCCTCGCCCGAATAACCGCCGAACAGCAGGACCGGCAGGTGGTAGGCCAGTCAGATCACACTCGAGACCAGGTTCAGCTTCCAGAAGCCCATCTCGCGCCCGAGGGCGGGCGTCAGGAATCCCCGCCAGCCGAGCTCCTCGCCGGTGGCGCTGAGCAGGCCCGTCAGGGTGCCGAAGGCGGCGAAGGCGAGAAGCCCGGCCCAAGGGCCGACATCGAGCCCCATCATCGAGGCCGCGTCGCTCCAGCCGGCGATGTTGAGGGCGCCCGCGCCCAGGGTGATGGCCCCGAGGATGGTCAGCACCGCGTAGACGACCGGCACGGCCCAGCCGACCAGCAGCTGCCCCGGCGGCCAAGGCAGCCAGCCCAG
>CAMLNT010000239.1 GCA_946481425.1 uncultured Brevundimonas sp. | reverse complement strand
CCTCCTGGATCAGGTCCAGGAACTGCAGGCCGCGGTTGGTGTATTTCTTGGCGATGGAGATCACGAGGCGCAGGTTGGCCTCGACCATTTCCTTCTTGGCCTGACGGGCCTCGCGCTCGCCCTTCTGGACCGTCTGGACGATGCGGCGATAGTCGTCGATCGGCAGGCCGGCTTCGGTCGCGACCGCGGCGACGTCACCGCGAATGTCGGCGATGGCGGTGGCCTCGTTGTCGCTGAACTTGGTCCAGCGCACGCCCATGTCCTTGACGCTCTCGGCCCAGGTCGGGTTCAGCTCCTGACCGAAGTAGGCCTTGAGGAACTCGGGCCGCGAGATGCCGTAGCTGTCGGCCAGACGCAGCAGGCGGCCTTCCAGCCCGATCAGGCGCTTGTTGATCGCATAGAGCTGCTCGACCAGCGCCTCGATGCGGGCGTTGTTCAGCTTCAGCTGCTTCAGCTTCTCGGAGATGCCGGTGGTCAGGGCCTGATAGGTCTTGCGGTCCTTGTCGGACAGGTCGCCGCCCTCAAGCCGCGCCGCGACCAGCTTGTCCTGCAGCTTGCGGAAAGCGCCGAAGTCCTTGGCGACGCCGTCCAGGATCTCCATGACGCCGTCGCGAAGCTCGGCCTCCATGGCCGAAACAGACAGGCCGCCCCCATCGTCGAAATCGTCGTCGTCCTCGGCTTCCCCGTCGCCGTCGGTCGTTGCCGCGGGCTCCGGCTCAGGCTCGGGTTCCTCGCCCTCGGGGCGGGGGACAGAGTTGTCGACGGGCGTGCCGCCGTAGGTTCCTTCGAGGTCGATGACCTCGCGCAGCAGAATGCGGCCTTCCTCGAGCTCCTGGCGCCAGACCATGATGGCTTCGAAGGTCAGGGCGCTCTCGCACAGGCCCCGGATCATGGTGTCGCGGCCGGCCTCGATGCGTTTGGCGATGGCGATCTCGCCCTCGCGGCTCAGCAGTTCGACCGAACCCATTTCGCGCAGATACATGCGCACGGGATCGTCGGTGCGGTCGTAGGCGGGCTTGGACTCCGTCTCGACGACGGCGGTCTCTTCGCGATTGGCGACCTCGGTGCCCTCAGGCGCATCTTCCTCGGCCTCGACCACGTTGACGCCCATCTCGCTCAGCATGGCGAGGGTGTCTTCGATCTGATCGGGCGTGACTTCTTCGGACGGCATCACCTTGTTCAGCTCGTCCATCGTGACGTAGCCGCGGGCCTTGGCCTGCTTGATGAACTTCTTGACGCCGGCGTCGGTAAGGTCGAGCAGGGGCCCGTCGGGGGCCGTTTCCTGCTCCGGGGTTTCCGCTTGAGCGGTCATTCACGTCTCCGGCCGGGTGATGACCCCGGTCATGCAAGAACCGTGCGGAGCGCCTTGGAGTTGCCTCCAGGGACGGCAAGCCGCACCTTCGGAATCTGATCTGATCGGGGCGCATCTCCGTGAACGACGGCGAACCGTTGTTCCGAATACGAAAAATCGTCCAACGCGGCCAAGCGCATCAGACCTTTTACAGCCACCGACCAACGGACGTTCACGTTTGCGAGGGGGGCGTCCTTGCCCAGGAGAGGCGCGCCGGTCTGATGCCGCCGCCTTCACTTCCGCTCGCATTAACGATTCAAGGTCCGAAGCGTTCGCAGATGGCGAGGGAGCGCCCGCCTGTCAAGGCTTTAAGGCGGTTCAGTCTAGTGAACCGTGTCTTCCGGCCAGAGCTGACCGGCGATCAACGCACGGGACGCGGCGTCGCGCTCGGCCTTGAGCTGGATGAAGGCTTCGGAATCGAGTGACGCCTCCGCGGACAGGTCACCTTTCAGCTCCTGAAGGGCCCGGCTCAGGCTCACCGCCTGCTGCACCAGTTCCAGCGCACGGATCAGATCGCGACCCGCTTCCCGCTCGGGCAACGTCCGGTCCAGGAAGCTGGCATGAGCGAGGGGAGCGGTGCGTTCGATGCGGCGCAAGGTGTCGTTGTGGCCCATGGCCGAAAGACGCGCCCGAACCAGGCTCTCCGCAGCATCCCCCAGATCCTCGACCAGCGGGATCAGGTCATTGATCAGTCGATCCAGGCCGCCGTCACCGACCCCCTGAACGCCGAGCAACTCGGACTTCTCGCGAACGACCTCCGGGTGGGCGATCAGGCCCTCGACGACCGCCGCTACCAAGGGGCGCGGCGCCTGGGAGAGGGAGGCGGCGGCGGTTCGGGCTTCGGGCGTCACGCGGGTCAGATCGGCCGCGGCGCGGGCGCGTCGGTCACGGTACTGGACGCGGTTGGCCTGCTTCCGCTCCGCCTCGCTCGGGCGAACGTGGGCATAGAACGCGTTGACCAGGTAATCCTTGTAGGTCCGGGCCAGGTCGGGATCGGCGATCGTCGCGGCCGCCTTGCGAAGGCGCGCGACCAGATTGGCTTCCTTCTCGGGCGTGTCGAGCGATCCGACCTCCTCGCGCTCACGCTCGAAAAGCAGGGCCGAGAACGGCGTGGTCTGGGCCAGGGCCTGACGCAGGCCGGGCGCGCCGAGTTCGCGCAGGATGTCGTCAGGATCCAGACCGCCCGCCAGCAGGCAGAAGTCGAAGGTTCGATCGGGCTTGAGAAGGGGCAGGGCCCGTTCGATCGCGCGCATGGCGGCCCGCCGCCCTGCATTGTCTCCGTCGAAGCAGAGGACGGGGGTCGGCGCGTGGCGCCAAAGCACGCCCATCTGCTCTTCGGTCAGTGCGGTGCCCATCGGAGCGACAGCGGCCACGCCGGCGCGCTGGCAGGCGATGACGTCCATGTAGCCTTCCACGACGACCAGTCGTGCGTCCTTTTCGCCTTGCGCCAGCAGGCGACGGGCCTCGGCGAGGCCGTACAGGTTGGAGCCCTTGTGAAAGACCGAGGTCTCGGGGCCATTGAGGTACTTCGCGCGGTCGTCCGGGTTCAGGGCCCGGCCGCCGAAGCTGATCAGCCGCCCGCGCGCATCGGTGATCGGGAAGATCAGGCGGTCGCGGAAGCGGTCATAGGGCTGGCCGCCGTCCTCGGGCCGAATCAGCAGGCCGGCGTCGACCAGTTCCTGCGGCTTGGCGCCCTTCTGGACCAGGGCGTCCCGCAGAGCGGTGCGACTGGCCGGGGCGTAGCCAAGACGGAAGCGGGCCCATTGATCTTCGGGCAAGGCGCGCCGCACGAGGTAGTCGCGGGCGTTCTGGCCAGGCGGGCGTCGCAGCTGGGCCTCGAACCAATGCGCGGCTTCCTCGAGCCAATGCTCCAGACCCTTCCGGGCTTCTTCGCGGCGGGCGGCCTGCGGATCGGGCTCCGGCAGAGCCATGCCCGCCTCGGCGGCCAGACGTTCGACAGCCTCCATGAAGGAGAGACGCTGGGTCTCCTGCAGGAAGGAGATGATGTCGCCGTGCTTGCCTGACGAGAAGTCGTGGAAAAATCCCTTGTCATCGTTGACG
>CAMLNT010000238.1 GCA_946481425.1 uncultured Brevundimonas sp. | reverse complement strand
GCAGCTTGCCCTCGGCCGTGCGCGCGCGGCGGGCGAAGATCTCGAGGATCAGGCCCGTGCGGTCGATGACCTTGGCCTCCCAGGCCTTTTCCAGATTGCGCTGCTGGATCGGCGTCAGACTGTCGTCGACGACGATGACGTCGGCCTCGACGGCGTGGCGGAGCGCCATGATCTCGTCGACCTTGCCACGGCCGAACAGCGTGGCGGGCACGGTCTTTCTGAGCCGCGCGACCTCGGCGGCCTTCACGTCCAGGTCGAGCGCCAGCGCGAGGCCGACAGCCTCCTCCAGACGCACATCCGGGTCGCGGTCGGACCCGCGCGCATCAGGATGAACGACGACCGCCTTCTGGATGGGCGGCGCGCGGTCTACCGGGGCTCGGCTCACTGAGCCTCGTCGTCGGCATCGGGCTCATAGAGCTGAACCGGGGCCGAAGGCATGATGGTGGAGATGGCGTGCTTGTAGACCAGCTGGCTTTGACCATCGCGGCGCAGCAGCACGCAGAAATTGTCGAACCAGGTCACGACGCCCTGCAGTTTGACGCCGTTCACGAGGAAGATGGTCAGGGGCGTGCGGGTCTTGCGCACACTGTTCAGGAACGCGTCCTGCAGGTTCTGTTTCTTGTCGCCGGACATTCGGCTCTCCCGATCGATCAAGGCGGACACCCCGCCTCACACACACAGCCGCCAAGCTAGGGATTGAGGGAGCGCGGGGCAATGCCCCTAGACGGCGTCGGCCTCTGTTCTGTCGAGATAAAGCGCGCGCAGGCGCAGGGAGACCGGGCCTGGCTTTCCATCGCCGATCTTCGATCCATCGATCGACACGACCGGCGTGGCGAATCCGGAGGCGTTGGTGAAGAAGGCTTCGCGGGCGTCTTTCACGTCGTCGGGCGAGAAACCGCGTTCTTCCAGCGTCAGGCCCTGTTCGGCCGCGATCTGCAGGATCGCGGCCCGGGTGATACCCCGCAGGATGTTGGACTGGGTGTCGCGGGTGCGCAGGACCCCGTCCTTGTCCACGATCCAGGCGTTGGAGGCCGTGCCCTCGGTGATCAGGCCCATCTCGTCGACCAGCCAGGCGTCGCCTGCGCCGGCGTCCAGAGCCTCCTGCTTGGCCAGAATGTTGGGCAGCAGCCCCACCGTCTTGATGTCGCAGCGACCCCAGCGGATGTCCGGGCGGGTGACGACGCCGATGCCGCGAGCGGCGCCGGCCTCGGCCTTGGTGCGGTTCAGGGACTTGGCGGTGACCACGACCGACGGCGGCGTGTCCGCGGATGGGAAGGCGTGGTCGCGAGGCGCCGTGCCGCGGCTGATCTGGAGATAGACGAGGCCGTTGGTGACGCGGTTGCGGCGCACAGTCTCCCGCAGCACGTGCGTCAGCGCCGCGCGGCTCATGGGATGGGCGATGCGCAGTTCGTCCAGGCTGCGTTCCAGCCGGGCCATGTGGCCCTCATAGTCCATCAGCCGGCCGCCGGTGACGCCCCAGACCTCATAAACTGCGTCGGCGAACTGGTAGCCCCGGTCCTCGATATGGACCGCGGCTTCCGACTTGGGACCATAGCGGCCGTTGACGTAGGCGACGCGCGACACTCAGGCCCCCTCGCCTTCGAAGTCGTCCTCCTCGCCGCCGCGCGCCGGGGCGACTCCGAGCGACTTGAGCTTGCGGTGCAGCGCCGAGCGCTCCATGCCGATGAAGGCGGCCGTGCGCGAGATATTGCCGCCGAACCTCAGAATCTGGGCCGAGAGATATTCCCGTTCAAAGACTTCCCGCGCTTCCCTCAGAGGAAGGGCGATGATCCTTTCGGGGCCCATGGAGCCGGCCTGGCCGGCCTGGGCGACTTCCTGCGGCAGCATCTCGGCGGTGATCGGCTCGGACGGATCGCCGGTCGCCAGGATCAGCAGGCGCTCGATGTTGTTGCGCAGCTGGCGGACGTTACCCGGCCAGTCGTGGACCTGCAGCGTTGCGATCGCGTCGTCGCCGAGGCGCCGCGCGGGCATACCCTGTGCGGCGGCGATGGTGGTGATGAAATGCTCGACCAGTTCGGGCACATCCTCGCGGCGCTCGGCCAGGCCGGGTACACGGACCGGCACCACGTTCAGACGGTGGAAGAGGTCCTCGCGGAACTTGCCGTCGGCGATCTCCAGACGCGGGTCCTTGGAGGTCGACGAGATGACGCGAATGTCGACCTGGACGTCCTGGTCGCCGCCGACGCGCCGGAAGCGTTGCTCGACCAGGACCCGCAGGATGCGGCTCTGGCTCTCCAGCGGCATGTCGATGACTTCGTCGAGGTAGAGGGTGCCGCCGTGCGCCCTCTCGAACACGCCGATCTTGCGCGGACGGCCGCCCTCGCCTTCCTCGCCGAACAGCTCAATGTCGAGACGCTCGGGCGTCATGCCGGCGGCCGAGATGGCGACAAACTCGCCGCGCGAACGCGGGCTGGCGTCGTGGATGAGGCGCGCGACAAGCTCCTTGCCCGAGCCGGGCGGGCCGGACACCAGGATGCGGCTGTTGGCGGGCGCGATCTTGCCGATGGTGGCGCGCAGCTGCTGGGCCACCGCCGACTTGCCGATCAGGCCGTCCGGCACCAGGGCCCGGGCCCGCAACATCCGGTTCTCGCGCTTCAGCGTCGCCTGCTCGAGCGCGCGGTCCACCACCACCAGCAAGCGATCGGACTTGAAGGGCTTTTCGATGAAGTCATAGGCCCCGCGCTTCAACGCGCTGACGGCGGTCTCGATGTTGCCGTGGCCCGAAATCATGATGACCGGCAGGTCGGGATCGAGGCCCTTGACCATGTCGAGCAGCTCGAGCCCGTCCATGCCGCCGCCCTGCATCCAGATGTCCAGCACCATCAGGGCCGGCTTGCGCGCCTTGATCGCCGCCAGCGCCATGTCGGCATTGGAGGCGGTCCGTACCGAATAGCCCTCGTCCTCCAGCAGCCCCGAAACGAGATCGCGGATGTCCGCCTCGTCATCGACCACCAGCACATCCGCATTGTTCTTGCCGCTCATCAAGCCGCCTCGTCCTGCGTTTGGCCCGCGGGCCGGTTTCGGGGGAACCTCAGACAGACCCGCGCGCCGGACAGGTCCGTCGCATCAGCCAGCGACAGGTCGCCGCCGTGGTCCTCGAGAATGCGTTTGACGATCGCGAGGCCGAGGCCCGTGCCCTTTTCCCGCGTCGTCACATAGGGTTCGACCAGACGGTCACGATCGCGAGCGGGCAGACCCACGCCGTCGTCCTCGATCACATAGGTCAGGGCGTCGTCAGTCAGGACGATGGACGCCCGCAACCGACCGCCGCTGGAGGGGTCCTCGGCCTTCTTGGCCATCACCGACTCGGCGCCGTTCTTGAGCACATTGGTGAGCGCCTGGGCGACCATGCGTCCGTCGCACACCAGCCGGACATTCGGCAGGGGGTCGGCCAGCT
>CAMLNT010000237.1 GCA_946481425.1 uncultured Brevundimonas sp. | reverse complement strand
GATCCGCTTCTCCAGGACCAAGGAGCGCGGCTAGGCCCTACTGGACTTCGTACACCCGCGCCGCCCCGATGCAGCTCTCGGCGCCGCAGCCCGGCATGGCGATCCGGATGGTGTAGTAGCCGTCCTGCGCCGCCGGCACCGAGACGACCGGATAGTCATCCGTCAGGACGTCGCTGCCGACCTGGTTGCCGTTCGGATCGGTCACATAGAGGTCCACGTCCGTGCACTGCGTATCGCAGGCGCCGAGCACCCGATATTCCTGGCCCTCGCGCAATTCTACTTCAAAATCATAGGCATCGCCTTGGCTGATCCGGGCCAGTTCATCGTCTGAAACCGGGCTCAGCCCCGCGGCGAACTGCTCGGCATAGCCATCCAGATAGCCGCCCAGGGTCCCGCGCTCCTCGCTCGAAAAGCCTCCATCCCCGCCCGAGCCTCCGCCCATCCGCGGGGCCATGATCATCACCGCGGCGATCACCACCACGAGCCCGACGGCGACCAGACCTCCGATGAAGAACTTGCGGTTCATGCCCTCGCCCCCACCGAGGTTCGGCATCTCGATGCGCGGCATGTCCACCTTGGGGACCTCGATCCGCTTCGGCTCGGTCGACCGGGCCACCGACGGCTCGGGCTCCGGAGCGGGGGCGGGCTCCGCCTCGGGCTCGGCCTTGGCAAGGTCCGCGAACCCCATCGGCGCCGAAGCCGCGGGAGCGGGGGCCTCGGCCTCCGCTGCGGCCTGGGCCTCTTCGACCACCGGACTCGGCTTGGCCGGCTCGGCTGTGGGCGCTGATCCCGTGGGAGCCTCGGGCGGGATGGGCCCGCCGCCACCCGGGGCCGGAGCCGCCGGCTGGTCCAGCCCATCCTTCAGCCAGCCGATCAGCCGGTCCCAGCCCGAATGCTTCCGCTTCGGGGTCCAGCCAATCAGGTCCACGTGCTGCAGCAACCGGAAGGCCAACGGGACCTTGCAATCGGTGAACCGCGCCTGGATCAGCTTCGGCGGCGTCGACTCCTTGGCCGCCCCCGCCTCCGTCCGCACCCAATCCGACTGGACCGAGTTGTTGGTCCAGATCACCAGGACGCGCTTCGCGCTATCGACTTCGCGCTCGATGGTCTTGTCCCAGGTCTCGTGCGGCGTGATCCGGTCGTCCCACCACACCGTGAGCCCCTGTTCGGTCAGGGCCGATACGACCTTCTCTGCGATCTCGCGATCCCTGCGGTCGTAGCTGACGAACACATCGGCCATGGAAGTCCTCCCTGCGCGAACCCTCTACCCGAACCCCGGTCGCGCGCCACTGTTCGCAAACCTGACGCCTCGGCTCAACCCTTGGCCTTGGCCCCGGCCCTCCGTTCCGCCACCGGAGCCGGCTGCGGACGCCAGAAGACCAGCACCTGATCGGTCGAAGCCGTTGGGTCGATCCGGTAATCCGCCCGATCGAAGCCCTTCAGATCGACCGCCCGCTCGACCCGCTCGTCGATCGCCCAGCGCGCCATCAGCCCCCGCGCCTGCTTGGCGAAGAAGCTCAGGACCCGCCGCTCGCCATCCTTCTCTTCCTCGAACCGCACGTCGATCACCGGCGCCTTCAGCGCCTTACGGTCCACGGCCCCGAAATATTCCTCGGACGCCAGGTTCACGATCACCGCTTCCGTCTGGCCCTCGAGGTCCGCATCCAGCCGGTCCGCGATCCGGTGGCCCCAGAAGGCATAGAGGTCCCGCCCTCGCCGCGTGGACAGCTTGGTTCCCATCTCCAGCCGGTACGGCTGGATCGCGTCCAGCGGCCTCAGCACGCCATAGAGCCCCGACAGGATGCGCAGGTGTTGCTGCGCCCAGGCCATGCCCGCCTCATCCAGCTCGCGCGCCTTCAGCCCCTGATAGACATCGCCCGCAAAAGCCAGGGCCGCCGGCAGGTCACCCGCCCGCGCGGCGTCGAAGGCCCGGAACCGTTCCCGGTTCAGCTTCGCCAGGTCATCCGACAGATGCATCAGCCGCTTCAGGTCCGGCGCAGTCAGCCGCCGCGTCGTCACCGCCAGCTGGGCCGTGTCCTCGGCCATGCGCGGTAGCGTGGCCTTGCCCGCCAGGGGGTGATCCGAGAAATCCAGCCGCTTGGCTGGGGACAGAACGAACAGCACGCCGACGCCTCCTTGGAAGAAGGCTTCTAGCCTGAATCGAGCGGTCCGGCTGGCCCAGGTGAGTCTTTTCGGACTCGCTCGGCAAGAGAATTCGCGACCAGAATCGAATCGTTGACTCGACCTCTGGACGGCGACTCCCAAATCGCCTTAACGATTCGAATGAGGGGTCCGGTTAACCTTTCTTAAGTCTTTCGGAGAGAGCGTGCGGACAAGAGGTCCGTAACCTTTCTTAACCGTGGCCATACGGTCTGGATTCGCCTGGAGGGGCACTGAATGCGCGTTCTGCTGATCGAAGACGACAGCGCCACCGCACAAAGCATCGAACTGATGCTCAAGTCCGAGGGCTTCAATGTCTACACCACCGACCTCGGTGAGGAAGGCATCGATCTAGGCAAGATCTATGATTACGACATCATTCTTCTTGACCTGAATCTGCCCGATATGTCGGGCCTCGAGGTTCTGCGTCAGCTACGCGTCGGCAAGATCAATACGCCGGTCATGATCCTCTCGGGCTCGAGCGAGATCGACACCAAAGTCAAGACGTTCGGTGGCGGCGCCGACGACTACATGACCAAGCCGTTCCACCGCGACGAGCTGATCGCCCGCATCCAGGCTGTGGTCCGCCGCTCGAAGGGCCACGCCCAGGCGGTCATCTCCACCGGCGAGATCGCCGTCAATCTCGACGCCAAGACGGTCGAGGTGAACGGCCACCGCGTGCATCTGACCGGCAAGGAATACCAGATGCTCGAGCTTCTCTCGTTGCGTAAGGGCACGACCCTGACCAAGGAGATGTTCCTGAACCACCTGTACGGCGGCATGGACGAGCCCGAGCTGAAGATCATCGACGTCTTCATCTGCAAGCTTCGCAAGAAGCTGGCGACCGCCGCCGGCGGCAAGCACTACATCGAAACGGTTTGGGGCCGCGGCTACGTGCTGCGTGACCCGCAGGAAGGCGCGGCCACCGTCGCCGCCTGAGGGTTTCCTCACCAGTAAGCGTCCGGGTTGGAAGCGCCCGTCGGGAAACCGGCGGGCGCTTTTCCGTATGCCCGACGACTTAGCGCCGCGTTGCCGCCACGATCCGTGTACGGCTACGGACGCTGGGGCATGTTATCATTGATCAGAAGACTATCTCCGGAACCGGGCCGCTCGCGTCAGGGTTAAGCCGCCGCGGACGGCAAGTCCGTGTAATGGAGAGTTCTCTCATGCGTATTACCGCTATCATGGCTGGTGCGGCCCTCATGGCCTTCGCCGTTCCGGCCTCGGCCCAGGTTGTTGGGGGGCTGGGCGGACGCGTGGGCGGCGGCGTATCCGCCAGCCC
>CAMLNT010000236.1 GCA_946481425.1 uncultured Brevundimonas sp. | reverse complement strand
CGCGCCCGGGCGACCTGATCCGGTGTCGGCTGGAACGCCGGGTCAGCCCGTCGGGCCTTGTTCCAGCGCAGGAAAGCCACGGTCGGCTGGATCGACAGAAGGCCGATCACGGCGAACGAGCCGACCTTGCCCCAGAAGAACGGGTTGCCTTCGTAGAACAGCCAGCCTTTTCCGCCCCACACCACGCGCACGATTCCGACCGCCAGCACCGCGACCGACAGCAGCCCCGCCATCATGTCGATCCGCGCCAGCCGGGCCACATCGACCGGCGCCTCCTGCAGCATCGTGCGCGTACCGATCATCGTCGCCACGAGCCCGAAGACGAGGATGTGGTGCGTGATCGCGAGGATCAGGTCGGTCATGGCGGGCTCCCCAGCTCCTCGTGAGATCAGCGGAGAACCGGACGGCCCGCAAGAGCGATGACGCATCGTTCTTCCCCCGCTACCGTCGGGGCATGTGGTTTCGAGTTTTGTCGATTACGGTCTTCCTGACCCTCGGCGGCTGCGCGACGACAGCGGGCGGCTCGACGCAAGCAGAGCTTGTCTGCGCACAACAATCCACCGAGACCTTCCGCATTGACGGCTCGATCGATCAGTCGATGGCGGATTGCATCGCGGCGGCGTGGCAGCCGACCACCCGCGTCCTGATCCTCGACAGTCCCGGCGGCGACGTCGCGACCGCGCTCGACATTGCGGCCCGGTTCGAGGGGCAGGGCCTGGAAATGCGTGTGGACGGCGAGTGCAACTCGTCGTGCGCCAACTACTTCCTGCCACTGGCCCGCCGCATCGTCGTGGAGCCGGGCTCGGTGGTCATGCTGCACGGCTCGGTCGATCCCGCGCTCAGGGCCCGGATGACGCAAGATCGCGCCGACTTCCTGCGTGACCGCATGGCCGAGGGCGCGACGCCTGAAGAGGCGCAGGCCGCCTTCGACGCCGGTGTGGCGAGGATCGACGCCATGATCGCCCGTCAAGCCGAATGGGCCGGGCGCAACGGCGTGCCGCCCGGCTGGCTCCTCTATCGCCAACCTGGATCCACCGACGTCGTCGGCATCGCGGGAGAGCCGGACGGCGACGTCCGGCGGGGCCTTCTCGTCGAGGAGGCGATGATGCGGTCGTGTCTGCGCAACGTCGAGATCGCGCCCTATGCGTCCCGCTACGGCTCGGGGCCAATCGACGCCCTGATCGCGTTTGTCGTGCGCCTTCGCGGCTTCGCCTGGTCGGGCGAAATGCGCTGCGTCCCCTGATGCGGTTCGCAATCGGCGCGGCGCGGTGTAAGCCGCGCCCATGACCCGTCTTCTCCTCGTGGCCCTCGGCGGCGCGATCGGCGCCTCGGCCCGCTATGGGCTGGGCATGGCGGCGCTGCGTCTGACGCCCAACGCTGTCTGGCCTTGGGGCACCTTCGTCGCCAATTTGATCGGCGGGCTTCTGATGGGCCTGCTGACCGGCTGGCTGGCCCTGCGCGGCGGCGCGGAGCAGGAGACGGTCCGCCTGTTCGCCGCCGTCGGCGTGCTTGGCGGCTTCACGACCTTTTCGGCCTTCTCGCTCGAGGCCATGCTGATGATCGAGCGCCGTCAGTGGGCGCTGGCGGGCGGCTATGTGATCGCCTCGGCGGTGCTGGCGATCGCGGCCCTTTTCGTCGGCCTGATGATCGCCCGGAGGGCCTTCGCATGAGCCGCGAGGTCCAGGTCCTGACGGTCGATCCGGGCGAGGACGGCTCGCGCCTCGACCGCTGGTTCAAGCGCCGCTGGCCCCATGTCTCGAATATTCAGGTCAACAAGCTTGCCCGGTCCGGCCAGATCCGTGTCGATGGCGCCCGCGTGAAGGGCGACAGCCGTCTGTCCGCCGGCTCGCAGGTACGCATTCCTCCGCTGCCCGAGCCCGGCGAGCGGCCGGAGGGGCCGCCGACGCTGTCGGACCAGGACGTCCGCTTCATCAAGGGCCTCGTCCTGTTCGAGGACGCCTCCGTCCTCGCGATCAACAAGCCTTCGGGTCTGGCTGTCCAGGGCGGCACCAAGACGACCCGGCACGTCGACCGCCTGCTCTCCGCCTGGGGCGAGGGCCTGGAGCGGCCGCGCCTCGTTCACCGGCTCGACCGCGACACTTCCGGCGTCCTGCTGCTCGGCAAGACGCCCGCCGCGGCAGCGAAGCTGGCCGGCGAGTTCGCCCGCAGGCGAGCGAAGAAGACCTACTGGGCCATCGTCCACGGTGCGCCGAAGCCGGGGCAGGGCACGCTCGACCTGCCGCTCATCAAGACCGGCGTCGGCGACCGCGAGATGGTCCGCCCCGCCGATCCGAAGGACAAGGACGCCGACCCGGCAGTCACCGACTACGTCACCATCAGCCGCGCCGGCCACCGCGCCGCCTGGATGGCGCTGCGACCCCACACCGGCCGGACCCATCAGCTCCGGGCTCACATGCGCGCGCTCGGCCACCCGATCATAGGCGATCCGAAATACGGCGACATCACCACCGCCGACCTGTCAGAGGGCCTGCGGCTGCAGCTGCACCACCGCCGCATCGAGCTGGAGCATCCCAACGGGGGCAAGCTCGTGGTCGAGGCGCCCATCAGTCCCGAGATGAAGGCGGGTTTCGACCGCTTCGGGTTCGCGCCGGACGAGGCCGGGGACGATCCGTTCGCCGTGCTGGGCCACAGGCGCCGATGAGCCGTCCGCTCGCTGTCTTCGACATCGACGGGACGCTCGTCGACAGCCGCGCCTCGATCCACCGGGCGGCCTGCGACGCCGCGCGCGATCTCGGCCTGCCCGAACCGTCCTACGACCGGGTCCGCGCCATCGTCGGCCTGACGCTCGAACACGCCATGGCTGTGCTGGAGCCCGGCCTGTCGCCGGCCGACCTCGCCCGCTTCACCCAGGGCTTCCGCGACAGCTTTCACCGCATGTACGCCGAGGGCCACGAGGAGCCGCTCTACGACGGAGCCATGGACCACCTGCGCCGCCTGAAGCGCGACGGCTGGAGGCTCGCCATCGCCACCGGCCAGAACCGCAAGGGCGTCGCCCGCAACCTCGCCCGCGAGGGCTGGGCCGATCTGTTCCTGACCAGCCACTGCGCCGAGGACGGCCCCGGCAAGCCCGATCCCGCCATGCTCCATGCCGCCATGGCCGCGTGCGGCGCCGACGCGGCCTGCACCGTCATGATCGGCGACACGGCCCACGACATCACCATGGCGGTGAACGCCCGCGTCCATCCGCTGGGCGTCAGCTGGGGCTTCCACACGGCCGAGGAAATGCTCGCCGCCGGCGCCCACAGTGTTTCGGACGCGTTCGCCGATCTGGACCGCGCGCTCGACGTCTTTGCCGACCACACTCTCGCCCGGATGGTCTGACCGGCCTATAGGGGCGCCATGTCGCATATCCCGCCGCTTGATCCGCACATCGCCGCCCGCAAGGGCTTCCGAGAGTCCGAGGAGCGCATCAAGCGCTTCTGGAC
>CAMLNT010000235.1 GCA_946481425.1 uncultured Brevundimonas sp. | reverse complement strand
ATATTGCCCCGAGCGCCTTTTTCACCGCCCGGCCGGGCAGCAGCCTAAAAGCTGCGCGGGTGCAGGACGCGGGCGTCCACGGTTGCACGATGGACGCCGTAGCACTCGCAGGAGGCGCGTTCGAGCGAGGCCCGATCCAGAACCACGACCTTGCCGCGCGAATAGCGGATGGCGCCGGACTTCTGAAGCTGCTGGGCTGCCTCGTTCACGGTCGTGCGTTGGGAGCCGAGCATCGAGGCCAGAAATTCCTGGGTCAGGAACAGCTGGTCGCCCTCGATCCGGTCATGGCAGCGCAGAAGCCATTTGGCGAACCGTTGCTCGGACCGGTGCAGGGCATTGCAGGCGATCGACTGTTCGAGCTCGCCCATGAGCCGGACCGCATAGGCTGAAAGGATGTCGCGAATGCCGGGCCGTTCGTCGACCAGGGCGCGGAAACGCGTCGCATCGACCTTCCTGGCCGTGCCGCCGATCTGGGCGACGAGGCGCGAATAGCAACGGGTGACCGCGTCCGACGCCAGCGGATGCGTGCATCCCTCGCGGCCGACCATGAAGGTCTCGATGGTTCGCCCGTCTTCCAGTGTCGCGACCGCGGAAATGATGCCCCGGTCGACGAACTCGAGGCCGCAGACCTCGTCGCCGGCCTCGCAGAAAACGTGCCCCGCCTCAAACTCGACAGGCGTGGAGATATCGATCAGCGCCGAGCGATCCTCCGGCGTCATCGCTGCGATCAGGGCGTTGGACTCGGGCAAGGGCTTGCGCCTGGCATATGACCCGCCGATCGGGTCTTCCTGTGCCGACCCGAACGCTGGAGGCGGGAATCGGTTCTTCAAGCCGCGCCGCCCTCAAGGGACCAGCGGCCGCAATCGCCTGACAGGATGGAAGAATCGGCCATCGACCCTCGCATGAGGGGCGTGGAGTAGTGCGGGTCGCCGGGCCCGTCTGTCGGCTGGCTGACGTAAGCCGAAAAAACTCCGACGGCGGACGGACTTCAGGCGGCCGTTTCGCGAGCCAGGGCGCGGGGCTCGTAGTTCAGGATAGGCGCGAGCCAGCGTTCGGCGGTGGCGACGTCCCAGCCCTTGCGGCGGGCGTAGTCCTCGACCTGGTCCCGGTCGATCTTGCCGACGCCGAAATAGTGGCTGCCCGGGTGAGCGAAATAGAGGCCCGAGACGCTGGCGGGCGGCGTCATGGCGAAGCTCTCGGTCAGGGCCATGCCGGCATTCTCGCCCGCGTTAAGCAGAGAGAAGAGCGTGGCCTTTTCGGTGTGATCGGGCTGGGCCGGATAGCCGGGCGCCGGGCGGATGCCCTGGTAGGCTTCGGCGATCAGGTCGTCGACGGAGGTCTGTTCGTCCGAGGCATAGCCCCAGAGCTGGGTGCGGACTTCCTTGTGCAGCCGCTCGGCGAAGGCCTCGGCCAGACGGTCGGCGAGGGCCGTGGCCAGGATGGCGGAATAGTCGTCGCCCCTGGCCTTGAACGCGGCGGCCTTTTCCAGCTCGCCATGGCCGGCGGTGACGGCGAAGGCGCCGAGATAGTCGTCCCCCTCCTCAGCCACGAAGTCCGAGAGGTTCAGGTTCGGCTTGCCGTTGGTCTTGGCGATCTGCTGTCTGAGGCCGTGGAAGCGGGCGGCCTCGGCGGTTCGGGTCTCGTCGGTCCAGACGACGATGTCGTCGCCGCGCGCATTGGCCGGCCAAAAGCCGACGACGCCCTTCGCGGTGAACCACCGCTCGTCGATGATCTGCTTCAGCATGGCCTGGGCGTCGCGGAACAGGTCGCGCGCCGCCGCGCCGACGATCTCGTCTTCGAGGATCAGCGGATAGCGGCCGATCAGCTCCCAGCTGGCGAAGAAGGGCGTCCAGTCGATGTGGTCGGCGAGGTCCTGCAGGTCCCAGCTGTCGTAGGCGCGCACGCCGAGGAAGGACGGCCTGGGCGCGGGCGACTGGCCGGGCTCGGGGGTCCACCGGTTGGCGCGGGCCTGGTCGATCGAGAACCGCGCCTTGACCTCCTGGCCGCGGGCGTACTGCTCGCGGATCCTGACGTATTCGTCGCGGGTGGCCTGTTCGTTGGCGGCCTTTTCGGTCGGCGAGAGCAGTCCCGCGACGACCCCGACGGCACGCGACGCGTCGATGACGTAGGTGGTGGAGCCCGACTTGTAGGCCGGCTCGATCTTGACGGCCGTATGGGTGCGAGAGGTCGTCGCGCCGCCGATCAGGAGCGGAATGTCGAAGCCCCGGCGCTCCATCTCCGAGGCGACGAAGACCATCTCGTCCAGGCTCGGCGTGATCAGACCCGACAGGCCAATGATGTTGCAGCCGTGAGCCCTGGCCTCGTCGAGGATGCGATCGGCCGGCACCATGACGCCGAGGTCGATGACCTCGTAGTTGTTACACTGGAGGACCACGCCGACGATGTTCTTGCCGATGTCGTGCACGTCGCCCTTGACCGTGGCCATCAGGATCTTGCCGTTGGTCTGGCGCGGCTGGCCTTCCTTCTCGGCTTCCATGAAGGGTTCGAGCCAGGCGACCGCCTGTTTCATCACGCGGGCGGATTTCACGACCTGGGGCAGGAACATCTTGCCCGAACCGAAGAGGTCGCCGACGACGTTCATGCCGTCCATCAAGGGGCCCTCGATGACGTGCAGCGGCCGCTCGGCCTGAAGGCGGGCCTCGTCGGTGTCGGCCTCGATATATTCGGTGATGCCGTGGACCAGGGCGTGTTCGATGCGCTTGGCGACGGGCTGATCGCGCCACTTCAGGTCGACGACGCGGGCCGCGCCCTTCTCGCCCTTGTATGTCGGCGCCAGCTCGACGAGGCGCTCGGTGTTGGAGACGTTTGTCCGCTGGGGGCGATTGAGGATCACGTCCTCGACGGCCTCGCGCAGCACCGGGTCGATGTCGTCATAGACCGGCAGGTCGCCGGCATTGACGATGCCCATGTCCATCCCGGCGTTGATGGCGTGATACAGAAAGACGGAGTGAATCGCCCGGCGCACCGGCTCGTTGCCGCGGAAGCTGAAAGAGACGTTCGAGACGCCGCCCGACACCCGTGCGTACGGCAGGGTCTGCTTGATGACCCGCGTCGCCTCGATGAAGTCGACGGCGTAGTTGTCGTGCTCCTCGATCCCGGTTGCGACCGCGAAGATGTTCGGGTCGAAGATGATGTCCTCGGGCGGGAAGCCGACCTCGTTGACCAGGATGTTGTAGGCGCGGGTGCAGATCTCGATCTTGCGCGCGGCGGTGTCGGCCTGGCCGACCTCGTCAAAGGCCATGACCACGACGGCGGCACCGTAGCGCAGACATTTGACCGCGTGCTCGCGGAAGGCGGCCTCGCCCTCCTTCATCGAGATGGAATTGACGATCGGCTTGCCCTGGACGCACTTCAGGCCCGCCTCGATGACCTCCCATTTGGAACTGTCGATCATCACCGGCACGCGGGCGATGTCGGGCTCGGCGGCGATGAGGTTCA
>CAMLNT010000234.1 GCA_946481425.1 uncultured Brevundimonas sp. | reverse complement strand
CGACCAAGTCGATGACGGGGCACCTCCTGGGCGCCGCCGGCGCCATCGAGGCCGCCTTCAGTGTGCTGGCAATCCGCGACCAGGTCGCCCCGCCGACCATCAACCTCGATGATCCGGAGTTCGAAACGCCGATCGATCTTTGCGCCAATGCGGCCAAGCCGATGCAGATCGATGTCGCCATGTCGAACTCCTTCGGCTTCGGCGGTACAAACGCCTCGGTGATCTTCAAGAAGGTCGCATGAGCGCGCGTTCCCTACGCGCCGGCGTATTGAGCGCCCTTGCGACCGCCGTGCTGCTCGGCGTTGCGGTCCTTGCCTGGGCCGTCGCCAGTTATACCGCCGCGGGCCCCGAGGCACGGGAAGGCGACGAGACGATCGTTGTGCTGCGCTCGGGTGCGGGTGTCATCGAGATCGGTTCGACCCTCGCCGAGGCGGGCGTCATACGCTCGGCCACAGCGTTTCGCGTCGCGGCTCAGCTGACCGGCGCGGACCGGGGTCTTCGCGCCGGTGAGTATCGGATCGAGAGCCGGGCGTCCCTCGCGGACGTGGTCGAAACCCTGCGGTCGGGCGAAGTCGTGCGGCATTTCGTGACCATCCCAGAGGGATGGTCGGTGGCCCAGGCGATCGACATCCTCAACGCCGAGACCGTGCTGACCGGAGAGGTGTCCGAAATCCCGGCCGAAGGCTCGTTGATGCCCGACACCTATGAGGTGACCCGTGGCGAGACGCGCGACGCCGTGATCGCCCGGATGCAGGCGGCTCAAACGGCCCTGATGGAAGAGCTCTGGCCGACGCGCGCTCAGGGCCTGCCATTCTCGACGCCGGAGCAGGCCGTCATCCTGGCCTCGATCGTGGAAAAGGAAACCGGCATCGCCGCCGAGCGGCCGCGCGTCGCCGCGGTCTTTGTAAACCGGTTGCGGCTCGGCATGCGCATGGAGAGCGACCCGACAGTGATCTATGGCGTCTCGGGGGGGCGGCCGCTGGGTCGAGGCCTGCGCCGATCCGAACTCGACCGGCCGACGCCCTACAATACCTACCAGATCGCCGGACTACCGCCGACGCCGATCGCCAACCCTGGCCGAGCCGCGATCGAGGCCGTGCTGAACCCGCCGCAGACGCAGGACCTGTTCTTCGTGGCTGACGGAACGGGTGGGCATATCTTCGCTCCGAGCTACGAACAGCACCTCGCCAACGTCGCTCGCTGGCGCGCCATCGAACGCGCGCGTCAGCCAGTGCCGGGAGCGGAGCCGCCTGTGGCCCCGCAGCAGCCACCAGCCTCGGCCCCTGCGCAATGACCGCCATCTCCGGAATGACCGGCTTCGGCCGCGCCGAGGGTGCGTCCGGCGACTGGGCCTGGACGATCGAAGCGCGATCCGTGAACGGTCGTTCGCTCGAAGTCCGCGCCAAGACGCCCCAAGGTTCAGATGCACTGGACCGTGCCGTCCGCGACGAGGCGCAGAAGCGGTTCCAACGCGGCCAGGTCGGTGTGACGGTTCAGCTCCGTCAGGCACAGGCCGTCGTCTCGGTCGCGATCAATCAACCTGTTCTGGACGCCTACCTGTCGGCAGCGCGTACGCTGGTCGAGCAGGGGGCGGCTAAACCCACCGCTCACGGGCTTCTCGCTCTCAAGGGGGTGCTGGATGCAGGTGACACCACAGATGACGGCCGCGCCTCGGCCGAGCCTCTGATTGTTCGCGATCTGGCCGTGGCCTTGGACGAACTCAAGATCGCACGTCTTGATGAGGGTGCGCGCCTGCGCCCGCTGCTGGAGGGGTTCCTTGCCCGCATCGCAGAGCTGACAGCCGCAGCGCGCCGGGACGCCGACGCCCAGACGGTCGCCATCCGGGAGCGTTTCACTAAACGCGTCGAGGAGCTGACAGATGGCGCCAGCGGGCTAGAAGACCGGATTTTTCAGGAAGCTGCCATGATGGCCGCCCGGGCCGACGTGCGCGAGGAACTGGATCGGCTTGACGCACACACCGCGTCCGCCCGTGCTTTGATCGGAGAGGGCGGGGCCGTCGGCCGGCGACTGGATTTCCTCACGCAGGAATTCATGCGCGAAGCGAACACACTTTGCTCGAAAGCGGCGACGCTCGCCTTGACCTCGGCCGGCCTCGACCTCAAAGCCACCATCGAACAGTTCAGGGAACAGGTGCAGAATGTCGAGTGACGGCCACGCCAGCCAATCGCCCCGTCGGGGCCTGCTGCTGATGGTCGTCGCGCCGTCCGGGGTCGGCAAGACTAGCCTGACGCGCCGCCTGATTGCCGACCACCCGGATCTGCATCTGTCGCTGTCCTACACGACGCGCGAGCCGCGACCGGGCGAGCACGACGCACGCGACTACCATTTCGTGGACCGGCCGACCTTCGACGCAATGGTCGCGGAGGGGGCTTTCTTGGAATGGGCCGAGGTCTACGGCAATCGCTATGGCAGCCCCAAGGCTCCCATCGTGTCGGCGCTCGAGAACGGCCAGAGCGCTCTGTTCGACATCGATGATCACGGGGCCAAGACGATCGCGGCCCAGCTGCCGGAAGACGCGGTGCTGGTTTATCTGTTGTCGCCCTCGCTGGCGGAGATGCAACGCCGGCTGACGGCGCGGTCCCAGGATTCAGACGACGTCATCAAGAAGCGCATCGCCCGCGCGAAGGACGAGGTGTCGCTGTGGGACACGTTCGATTACGTGCTGCTCAACGACGACTTCGATCGCACCTACGCTGACCTGGCCCACATCTTTCACGCCGAACGCCTGAAGCGCGCGCGCAACCCCTGGATCGGATCGTTCGTCGACGGTCTGCTCGAGGAAGAGGTCGAGGGCTGATCCGCAGCCCTTGATTGGGCGCAGCTTTAGCAGATTCGAACGCGGACTGGGGCCGGCCGCTCTAATGGTTGGCTGTGGCCAGTCGAATGAATCCCGCCACGTCGATGACCTCCGCCCGCGCATTGGGATCGATTCCCGCGGCTTCGCAGAGGCTCTCCCCGCCGAGCGCTTTCAGGCTGGACCGCAGCATCTTGCGGCGTTGGCCGAAAGCAGCCGCCGTGACCTTCTCCAGCGCCGCGAGAACTGATGGCGCGGGCGCGTCGGGGCGGGGATCCAGCCTCACCACCGCCGAAGCGACCTTGGGGGGCGGCGTAAAGGCGCGGGCGGGTAGGTCCATCACAACACGCGCGTCACAGACAGCCTGGGCGATGACGCTCAGCCTGCCATAGGCGTCGGACCCCGGCCGGGCCGCCACGCGATCTGCGACTTCCTTCTGGAACATCAGGGTCAGCGACCTCGGCCGCCAAGGGCCGGTCAGCCACTTGATCAGCAGCGGAGTGCCGACGTTGTAGGGAAGGTTTGAGACAAGGTGGCCCGTCCTGTCGCCGAGCAGGATCAGTTCGTCGACCTTCAGCGCATCGGCTTCCACGACGCTCAACGGCTTGTTGCTGGCCGCGCCCAGTTCCTCAAGAAGCGGAATGAAGCGACGATCCT
>CAMLNT010000233.1 GCA_946481425.1 uncultured Brevundimonas sp. | reverse complement strand
GGCGTGCCCGAAGGTTCGACCGACGGCGAGGCCTGGAACGGCATGTTCCACCCCGAGGACCAGGAGCGGGCCTGGGCCCGCTGGCAGCACTGTCTGGCGACGGGTGATGACTACGAGATCGAGTATCGTCTGCGGCACCGGTCAGGCGTCTACCGCTGGACCCTGGGCCGAGCCCTGCCCATCCGGGACGAGAGCGGCCAGATCATCCGGTGGTTCGGGACCTGCACCGACATCGAGGACCTGAAGCAGCACGAGGCCACCCGCGAGGTCGTCAATCAGGAGCTCAGCCACCGGATCAAGAACGTGTTCGCGGTGGTTTCGGCGCTGGTCACCCTGTCGGCGCGCCGTCACCCCGAGGCCGCGGACTTCGCCCAGTCGCTGAAGACGCGAATTCAGGCGCTCGCCCGCGCGCATGAGTTCGTGCGGCCCCACACGGAATCCGCGGCGCCGGACAGCGAGCGGACGACGCTGCACGCGTTCCTGTCCGCCCTGCTGGCGCCCTATCGGGGCGAAAGCGGCGAGGCGATCATCATCGAAGGCGAGGACGCCGTCTTCGACGACCAGGCCGCCACCCCCGTCGCCCTGCTGTTCCACGAACTGGCGACGAACGCCGCCAAGTACGGCGCCCTGTCGACACCTGAGGGCCGGGTCACCGTCCGGTCCGGCTATGACGACGGCAACTTCCGGCTGACCTGGGCCGAGGAAGGCGGGCCCTCGATCGACGGCCCGCCCGAAAACGCCGGTTTCGGCTTCACTCTCGCGCGCCTGGCTGTCGAGGGACAACTGGGGGGAAAGCTGGAAAGACGGTGGGAGCCGGGCGGCCTCAGATTGATGGCGACCCTGCCTGTGACCGCTTTGCAACGGCGCCGCTATGCCGCATCCGCTATGGAACCGAACGTCCACTGAGTCCTTTTGTCCAGTTGACGAAAGAACCCAAAGAACCAACCCCGTGTCCCGCATTCTGATTGTTGAAGACGAAGCGCTTGTCGCCATGGAGCTCGGCCTCCTGCTGGAAGACATGGGCCATGAAGTCGCAGGCTTCGCGACCGACAGCCGTATGGCGTTGGAAAACTTCTGCAATTCCGGCATCGAACTGGCGCTGGTCGACGTCCATCTGGCCGACGGCCCGACGGGTCCCGAGGTGGGACGCCAGTTGGCCAACCAAGGCGTCAGCGTGCTCTTCATCACCGGCAATCCGACCATGGTGAACGGCGCGGCCGATTGCGCGGTCGGCATACTCGCCAAGCCGGCGGAGGAGCACGTCATCGAACGGGCCGTGTCCTACGCCCTGGATCGACGCGAGGGACGCAACGTCTCACCCCCCGCGCAGATGTACACCCCCGCCTAAAGCAGAAGCGCGCCCTCGTGGGCGAGCAACCAGCGTTTGCGCTCCACGCCACCGCCGAACCCCACCAGCCCGCCGTCGTGTCCCACGACCCGATGGCATGCGAGGATCAGGGGGATCGGATTTCGGTTCAGCGCCACCCCGGCCGCCTGCGCCGCACCGGGCTCCCCAACCCGCTTCGCAATCTCGCCATAGGTGATCGTCACGCCCGCCGGGATGTCCGCCAGCGCGCGCCAGACCCGCGGCTGAAAGTCCTCGCCCGGCACCCGCCAGGCGATCGCCTCCAGCGCACCTCGGGCCCCGGAAAAATAGGCGTCGAGCCGACCGGCTACCTCCGCCACGGGCGCGCCTCGCTCGATCTCCGCCTGCGGCCATAGGCGGGCGACCACGGCGCCCAGGCGGTCCTCGCCATCAAAGGCGCACCCGACGACAACACCGCTTTCGTCGGTCGCCAGCCCGAGCGGGCCGATCGGACTGTCGTGCCTCCAGATCGACACCCTCATGCGACCAGCCCGTTCAGGAACCGGAGCAGCAGGCCGTTCGTCTCGTCGGGCCGCTCCTGCTGGATCCAGTGCCCGGCTCCCGCGACGACCACCTGTCCCCTCAGGTCGGTCAGCCAGTCCCCGAGCGCGGCCTCGTGACGACCCGCGTAGTGACGCACGGGGTCCCTGTCGCCCACGATGAACAGCGACGGCTGGTCGATCGTCTTGCCCTGCCAGGGCGCCGTCAGCGTCCAGTTCCGGTCGATGTTGCGGTACCAGTCGAGCGGACGCCGGAAGCCGCCCGCGCGGAAGGCTTCGACATAGGCCGCGAAATGCGCGGCGCTCATCCAGGGCGGCAGCGTCGCCGCATCAGCGATGGTCGCCAGCATCGGCGCGCCCGGCGGCAAGAACCCCGTGGACTGCTGCTCGCGCGGGGTCGCCCCGTCAAAGGACCAGAAGCATTTGCGCAGCGCCGCTTCCGGATCCCGCTCGAAGTCCTCGTGGGCCGACGGGTCCTGGAAGCTGACGATATAGAGTTCGCCCAAGCCCAGTCTGGCGCTGCCCGCTCGCATGAGCTCGGTCGGCGGCCCCGCCACCGTACGCGGCTGGAACGGCACCGACAGGCCCACGACCGCCCGGAACATGTCCGGCCGCATCAGCGCCGCGTTCCAGGCGACCGCAGCGCCCCAGTCATGGCCGATGACCACCGCCTGTCGCTCGCCCAGCGCCCTGACCAGATCGACCAGGTCACCGACGAGATGGAAGATCGAGAAGTCCTCGGTCCGCTCCGGCGCCAGGGTCTGGCCGTAACCCCGCATGTCTGGGGCTACGGCGCGATACCCCGCCGCCGCCAGCGCCTCGATCTGAGCCTTCCAGCTGATCGCCAGTTCGGGGAAGCCGTGGACGAGCAGCACCAGTGGGCCCTCGCCCGCCGTCAGCACGGACTGGGTCAGGCCGTCGGTCTGGATCTGGCGGCGGATCATCTGGCGGCGCGCTCCCGACTCCCCATCTGGGATAGATGAAACTCTACACCATCGGATACGAGGGCGCGCTCCAGCCTGACGTCATCGCCCGGCTCTCGGCGGCCGGCGTCAGGACGCTGGCGGATGTCCGCGCCGTCGCCGCCTCGCGTCGCGCGGGCTTCTCCAAGACCCTGCTGGCCAACAGCCTCGCCGAGGCGGGCATCGACTATGTCCACCTGCGCGGCGTCGGCACGCCCAAGGCCGGTCGCGACGCCGCCCGCGCGGGCCGCACCGGCGAGATGCGCGCGATCTATTCCGATCATATGGCAGAGCCGGCGTTCCAGCTGGACTTCGCCCGGCTCAAGGAAATGGCGGCCGACAAGCCGACCGCCATCCTCTGCTTCTGCGGCGAGGCGTCGAAATGCCATCGCCGTATTCTGTCCGACCGTCTCCGGGCGGAGGGCGGCTTCGAGATCGTCGACCTCTAGGCCGCCGCCTTCTGGCCACTGAACTTGCCGTAGAAGGTCTCACCCTTCGCCGCCATGTCGCGCACGAACTGCGGGACCTTGAACCGGTCGCCGTAGCGCTCGGCGTAGATGTCGGCCTGCTCGACGAAGGCCTTGAGGCCCGTCTGGTCGATCAGGGTGATCGGGCCGCCGGTCCAGGGCGCGAAGCCCCAGGCCAGGATGGCGCCGAC
>CAMLNT010000232.1 GCA_946481425.1 uncultured Brevundimonas sp. | reverse complement strand
TGGATCACCCGCGACACCGCCGTCGAACTGTTCCGCCGTGCCGGCCTCGACTTCGAAACGCTGAAGGCGCAAGCGCGCACGCCGGACTTCCAGGCGGTGGAGCTCCCGGGCGCCACCTTCGACGCCTCCTATGCGCTTGAGAGCTCGACGATCCAGACTGCCAATATCGTCGCCCGCCTGCCGGGCACGACGCATCCGGACGAGACGATCCTCTACACGGCGCACTGGGATCACATCGGCATCGGCACCCCCGACGCCAACGGCGACGCCATCTTCAACGGCGCGGTCGACAATGCGACCGGCACCACGGCCCTGATCGAACTGGCGCGCCTTTACGGTTCGCGTCCGCGGCCGGAGCGGTCGATCGTGCTGATCGGCTTCACCGCCGAGGAAAGCGGCCTGCTGGGGTCCGAATACTACGCCGCCAATCCGCTCTATGACCCGGCGCGCACGGTGGCCGGTTTCAACATGGACGGCATGAACGTCCTGGGCCGCATGACCGACGTGTCGGTGACCGGGTCGGGTTATTCGTCTCTGGAAGGCAACCTGGCGCGCCACGCCGCGATGCAGGGCCGGACCGTCTCGCCCGATTCGGAACCGCAGGCGGGCTACTACTTCCGCTCCGACCACTTCCCGCTGGCCAAGCGTGGCATCCCGATGTTGTACGCCGACGGCGGCACCGCGCTGCGCGTCGGCGGCGCCGCGGCCGTCGAGGCGGCCAGCGCCGACTACCGCACCAACCGCTACCACCAGGCCGACGACGAATGGTCGCCGAACTGGGACCTGAGCGGCATGGCCGAGGATATTTCGCTGCTCTACATGATCGGCTCGGAGATCGCGAACAGCCGCGAATGGCCGACGTGGAACGAGGGGACCGAGTTCCGCCCGATCCGCGACCGCACCGCGGCGATGCGGCAGTAATCCTGTCGGAAACGTAACTGGTCAGGCCTCGCCGCCGATGGCAGCGAGGCCTGATCCACATCTGGGGGACGCCCATGCCTGTCGTGAAATCCTGCGCTGTTGCGCTTATGGCCCTGTCGCTGGCGGCCTGCGTCACGACCGGCGGGGCGGTGGCACAGGTCCCGATCGAAGCGGCGCGGCTGTCCGAACATGTGCGGATCCTGTCGGACGACAGCTTCCAGGGACGGCGTCCGGCGACGGACGGGGAGCGGATGACGCTCGAGTATCTTCAGGCGCAGTACGAGGCGATGGGGCTGGAGCCGGGCGGGCCCGACGGCCAATGGCTGCAGCCGGTCGACCTGACGCGCTTCACGCCGCAGCCGGGCGCCACGCTTGTGGCCCGGATGGGCGATGGTTCCACCACGGATCTTACAGCGGCCAACGCCGCGGCCGTGCGGGCCCGGTATGGCGATGGCAGGGCGACCATCCAGGACGCGCCCGTCGTGTTCGCGGGCTATGGCATTTCGGCGCCGGACCGCGGCTGGGACGACTACGCCGGTGTTGATGTGCGGGGGGCGGTCGTTCTGGTCCTGAGCGACGAACCGGCGGACGCGCGCTTCAATGGCGCGTACCCGAGCCTGTACGGACTGGATCTGTACAAGACCGAGGAGGCCTATCGGCGCGGCGCGCTGGCGGTGATCACCATCCTGCCCATGGAGGCGGGTGCGGGGAACTGGGGCCAGATCGCGCGCTATGCCCAGCAGCCGGCGACCGAAGTGGTCGGGGTCGAGAACATCGAGGCGACCGGATACCTCGCGCTTGGGGCGATCCGGCCCTGGATCGCCGCTGGCGGCGGGGATGCGGACGCGTGGATGGCCGAGGCGGCGAGCGACACCTTCCGGGCCCGGCGCATCGACGGCGTGACCCTGTCGCTGAACGCCGAGGAAGCCATCGAGACCATCCGCACGCACAATCTGCTGGCGCGAATGCCGGGGACCGAGCGCCCGGAGGAGACGATCATCATATCGGCGCACCACGACCACGTGGGATCGCGCGACACGCCGGATTCCAACGGCGACACCATCTACAACGGGGCCTGGGACAATGCCTCCGGCACCGCGGGCGTGCTGGAACTGGCGCGCGTGCTGGACGCCCAGGGGCCGCGCGAGCGCTCGATCGTCTTCGCCCACATGGCGGCCGAGGAGATGGGTCTGCTGGGCAGCTATTTCTACGCCGAACACCCCGTCTATCCCCTCGAGACGACCGTGGCGGACCTGAACATCGACATGCTCCCGCTGTCGCCGCCGACCCGCGACCTGGCCATCTTCGGGCTGGGCCAGACCACGCTGGAAGATGATCTGGCGCGGCTTGCGGCGCAGGAGGGACGGGTGGTGACCGACGACGGACGTCCGCAGGAGGGCTTCTACTACCGCTCCGACCATTTCCCGTTCGCGCTCGCGGGCGTGCCGGCCCTGATGCCGTGGCACGGCGTCGATTGGGACGAGGGCGGCCGGGAAGCCGGCCAGCCGGCCTATGACGCCCAGTGGCGGCGCTTCTATCACCAGCGTGCGGACGAGTGGTCTGCGGACCTGGACTGGCGTTCGGCGGTCGAGAACCTGGAGCTGCTTCGGCGCCTGGCGATCGAGCTGGCGGACGGCGAGCAGTGGCCCGGCTGGAAGGCGGGTTCGGAGTTCGCCGCCACCCGCGCCGCTTCGGACGCAGCCCGTCAGTGAAGGCGCGCGCGCTGACCGGGGACGGGTCGCCGCCAACCGAAGGCGAGTACCCCCAGGCCGTCGAGGTGACGGGCGCGGAGCGCTGGCTGTTCCTGTCGGGGCAGGTGCCGGTCGCGCCGGACGGGTCATTGGCCGACGATTTCGAGGGGCAGTGCCGTCAGGTCTGGGCCAACCTCGAGACCCAGCTTCACGCCGCCGGGATGACGCTCGACAATCTGGTCAAGGTCACGACCTTCCTGGCCAGCCGCGAGCACGCGCTGGAAAACCGCAAGGTTCGGCTCGACGTGCTGGCCGGACGGCAGCCGGCCCTGACGGTGATCGTCACCGGCATTTTCGACGAAGCCTGGCTGGTCGAGATCGAGGCGATCGCGGCAGCCTGAAGCCGCTTGCGGCGGACCAGCTTCAGGCGCACATCCGCAGGATGAGCCAATGGTCGCCAAGGCCCGCGCCGGACGAGCCTGAAGGCCTGATCCTTTTTGACGGGGTCTGCGTGTTCTGCTCGCGGTGGGTGCAGTTCGTCATTCGCCGCGACGGCGGCCGGCATCAGTTCCTACCCATCCAGACGGCTCGTGGCCGCGACCTTGCGGTCAAGCTCGGCATCGATCCCGACGCGCCGCAGACCAATGTGGTTATTCTGGATGGACTGGCCTGGATGAAGTCGGACGCGGCGCTTCGCGTGTTGTCGTCCCTGCCGGGATTCGCCTGGGTCGGGGGGCTGAGGCGCATCCCCAGACCATGGCGTGATCCGATCTACGATCTGATCGCGCGTAACCGCTATGCGCTGTTCGGCAAGACGGACACCTGCATGGTTCCGCGGCCCGATGAGAGGGAGCGGTTCCTCTCGTGAAGGTGCTCGTGATCGG
>CAMLNT010000231.1 GCA_946481425.1 uncultured Brevundimonas sp. | reverse complement strand
TGCTGACGCCGGCCCTGCCGGACGAATGGCGGCCGGATCGGGCCGGGTTCCTGCTGCACAAGGATGCCGGTCGCGTCATCGTCGAGGTCGACCCGTCGACCCCGCAGGCCTGGAAGAAGGCGCCGTTCGAACAGACGCTGCGCAGTTGGGCCGCCGCCGGGACCGAGGTGGTGGTGCTGGTCGCCGACAAAGGCCTGAGGCTGGGTGATCCGGACCGGCAGGTCCGCGCGACCCGGACCTAAAACTTCGGCTGGAACGGCCGGGGCCGGTAGTCCAGGTCGAAGTGGGCCGCGCTCGCATCGAAGAAGAGGTCGCGGTCCATCCGCTCCCCCATCTGCGCGGTGGCCCCAGGCAGGAACGGCGCGGCCAGCGTCAGCCCCGCACGCCAGACCGCCGGCGGCAGGCTGACGATCCGCGGCTGTTGGCCCAGGCCCTCGAAAATCCGCTCGCACATGACCCGGTATGAGAGCGTCTCGCCGCCGGTCAGGTCATAGGTCTGTCCGATCGCGGCGGGCTCGTCGGCGGCGGCGATGGCCGCCGTCGCCAGATCCTCGGCGTGCACGGGCTGTCTCAGCCCTGAGCCTGAGCCCGCGATCGGCAGAAACCCGAAGCGGCGCGCCAGCGACGCCAGCCGGCTGACGTTGCCGTCGCGGCCCTCGGCATAGATCAGCGTCGGCCTGAGGATCGTCCAGTCGACACCACTGCCCCGGACCGCCGCCTCACCCGCCTGGAGCCTCGCTACGACCGCCCGTTCGTCCGCGTGTGGCGAGTTCGCCTTCGTCACGACGCTGGTGGAGGAGAAGGCGATCATACGCCTCATCCCGTTAGCCTTCAGGGTGTCGACAAGGTCCGGCAGAAGCCAGATCGGAGAACAGGCCAGGATGGTCGGCGCGGATGGAAGCGCGGCTCGACCTTCGGGTGTCTGGATGTCAGCCCTAAGCCACCCGGGCTCGAGTTGGCGCGAAACGGGGACATGCGCGATCCCGGCCGCGTCGAGTTTTGGCAGCACGAAGCGGCCAATGAGGCTTGAGGCGCCGAGGACGAGAACCGGCTGCTGCATCAGGCCCAGTCCGTCGCGCGCACGGCGGCCGCATAGGTCTCGCTGACCGGCGCTTCGAGGCCGCCTTCGAGGGTGAGGGCGCCACGGCCCTTCCTCCAGCGCACGGCATCGACCGAGCGGCGGGCCACCCACCAGGAGCGGTGCACCTGCAGGCCGTCATGACCGCCGAGCGCCGAGAGCGCGTCGCCGAACTTCATCAGGACCAGGTCCGAGCCCGCCTCGGTATGGACCCGCAGGTAGTGATCCTCGGCCTGCACGGCGATGAGGCGCGCGCGGGCGAGTCGCGGCGGCAGCTTGGCCCGGATCTCGGATGGCGCGGCCTCGGATGTGGCTGGCGGAGCCGCCACGACCTGACCCGCCATCATGGCGCGCAGGAGCCACGCAAGGATGACAACCGCCGTATTCACGACCAGTACCGAGCCCGCGATCGGCAGGATGACCCCGAGCCTCCAGTCGAGGCCGTGGAACAGATTGGCAAGAAGCCAGATCCACGCGGTAATTGGCGGCGTCATGGCCAGGGTCTGGACCACCGCGAACAGGCGAGGCCGGCTTCCCAGCCGACGATGGAGCGGCGGCTCGATCAGCGCTGCGATGACGCCGCCCCCCAGCATGGCCATCTGCCAGTAGACGAGGTCCTGCCACAGCGCGCCGTGCTCGGCGTCGAAGGCTTCGAATAGGGCCAGGAAGACGCCGACCAGCGAAAGGCCGATGAACTCGGCCAGGCCGCAACGGCCCAGACGCCAGCGGCCTAGCCGCCCGGCCGTGGTCCCGTTCGCGCTGAGGATGGCCTGTCTCACGCGCCCTGCTTGCGGGCTCGGTCCGCTTCGCGCAAGACCCGTCCGCGTTCGCGCAATCGCGGGATGACGCCCGCCGGACCCTCGGGCATTCCGGGGGCATGACGATGATTTCTCCCTCACCCGTGACGCGGATCGGTCAGACCGCCGGCTTCGCCATTATGCTCGTGCTCGCCGTCGGCGTGGCCCTCGTGTCCGCGCGCTTCCTGTTGCCCGAGCCGCCGATGGCGCAGGCGATGCAGGGGCATCTGGACTCTCGGCCCATAGCCTTCCTGACGCACGTCAGCTGCGGAATCACGGCCTTGGTGCTGGGCGCTATCCAGTTCGTGACGCGGCTCGGCGCGCGGCGGCAGTGGCACGCGGCGGCGGGCCGGATCTACGTGCTGGCCTGCCTGGCCGGCGCGGTATCCGGCCTCATCATCGCCTGGTTCTCGTTCGCCGGGCCGGTCGCGACGGCAGGCTTTACCGGGCTGGCCGTGGGGTGGTTCGTGACCACCGCCATGGGCTTTCGCGAGATCATCGCGGGCCGGGCGGCGTCGCACCGCCGCTGGATGGTACGGTCGTACGCCCTGACCCTGGCGGCGGTGACGCTGAGGCTGATGCTGCCGGTCCCCAACATGGTCGGGATCGACTTCGTGGCCGCCTATCAGGCGATCAGCTTCCTGTGCTGGGTCCCGAACCTGATCCTGGCCGAGGTCTGGATTTCACGCACGGCGTCGATGCGCCTGCCGGGCGTGCCCGTTCGGGTCTAGGCGGCTTCCAGAGAGCGGGTGCGTCGCCGGGCTACGTCACGCGCCAGGTTCGACAGGCCGACGCCGCCCGCCACAGGCGTCGCGATCGTCGCCGCGCGCCGATCGAGCTTCCTCGCCTCGAAGGCATAGGCGCTGGCGAGACCCGCCGCCGCCATGGCGCCGGCGATCTGGCCCGAGAACCGGCGCGGCCGCGCGGCGACGATCAGGGCGTTCAGCAACTGCGACGCGCCCCACAGGCCCAGAGCCCGGCTGCGCGCCTGTTCCGACGGCGCGTTCCAGACCCGCAGCGCCGACAGGGTCGTGGCCGAGAACAGCACGGGGGCCAGGGCGCTGAGTATGCTTCGCGGCTTTTCGACCACGCCGTGACCCGGGGTTTGCTCGCGCACGCCAGACCGGTCGACCTCACGCGCCGCTGTCATGGACAGGGCCGCAGTGGCCAGGCCCACGCCCGCAAGCAGCAGGACGCCGAGCGCGACGTGGCTCGTGCCCCGATCCTCCGCGTTCAGCAGGTCTTCGACAATCTCGCGTCCGCGCTCCAGCATCCTCGCCTCCATCTCTCCGAGGGAGGAACAGGCGGAGCGCGCGAGGGTTCCGGAGGCTTACGCCCCTTCGCCCTCGATCTCCTTCATCGCGGACTGGATGTAGTTCTGCTCGCCCATCATCCGGATCAGACCGAGCTGGTTCTCGAGGAAGTCGATGTGGTGTTCGGTGTCAGAGAGGATTTCCGACAGGATCTGGCGGCTGACGAAGTCGGCGGTCAGCTCGCACTGCTTGATGCCCTCGATCTGGGCGACCCGGCCAGTCAGCTCGACCTGCAGGTCGGCCTCTAGGCACTCGGGCACGGTCTCGCCGATCTTGAGCTTGTGCAGGTCCTGCAGGTTGGGCAGGCCCTC
>CAMLNT010000230.1 GCA_946481425.1 uncultured Brevundimonas sp. | reverse complement strand
CTCGATCGTGGCGATCTCGGGCATCCAGCTGCTCAAGACCTTCATGAACATCGGCCGCGACGGTTATGTGCTGAATCCGGACGAGGCCTTCTGGGGTGTCATCATCCACCTGACGTTCGTGACGTCCGGCGTGCTCCTGGCCCTGATGGACTGGCTGACGGCCAAGACCGACAAGCACTAGGCCGCTTAGCGCTCGTCGAGCAGCCGCCTGAGATAGTCCCCGTAGGCCCCGTCGCCGTGACCGCTGGCCGCCGCCTGCATGTCGCCGTCGCTCAGCCAGCCGTTGCGCCAGGCAATCTCCTCGAGACAGGCGATCTTGAGGCCTTGATTGTTCTCGATCGTCTGCACGAAATGGCTGGCCTCAAGCAGGCTTTCGTGGGTGCCGGCGTCCAGCCAGGCGAAACCGCGCCCAAAGCGCATCACATCCAGCTTTCCGACCTCCAGATAGGCGCGGTTCACATCCGTGATCTCGATCTCGCCGCGCTCCGAGGGCTTGAGGCTCCGCGCGATCTCGCAGGCGTCGCCGTCGTAGAAATACAGACCCGTCACCGCGACGTTCGACTTCGGCCGCTCCGGCTTTTCCACGATCGAGACCGGCCGGCCGTTCGGGTCGAGCTCCACCACGCCGTAGCGCTGGGGATCGCGCACATCATAGCCAAAGATGACCGCCCCGTCGGGCCGCGCCGCGGCGTCCCGGAGCATACCCGTGAAGCCACGCCCGTAGAAAAGATTGTCGCCAAGAACCAGCGCCACGCGACGCCCGCCGATGAACTCCTCGCCGACCGTGAGGGCCTGGGCGATGCCCTTGGGCTCGGGCTGGACCGCATAGTCGAAGCGAACGCCGAACCGGTCGCCGTCTCCCAGCAGATTGCGGAACGCGGACTGATCCTCGGGCCGCGTCACCACCAGGATTTCGCGCACCCCAGCCAGCATCAGGGCCGACAGCGGGTAGTAGATCAGCGGCTTGTCATAGACTGGCAGCAGTTGCTTGGAGACCGCCAAGGTCACCGGCCGAAGCCGCGTGCCATTCCCGCCGGCCAGGATCACGCCTTTGATGTCGCTCACGTCCGCCCCAATCCAACCCGGTGCGACATCTTAGACCGGTTAACCTCTAAGCCCCAAACCCGCCCCAAACATTATGGCAAAGTCAGCGCGAGTGATTCGATCCGGTCGGGAGCCTTGAATGCATCGTCGTAGCCTCATCGTCTCGGGCCTGGCCGCCGCCGGCGTCTCCGGTTGTGTGACGCCGGCCCAGCAGCAGCCCGCGCCGGGCTATCCGACCGCGCCGGGCGCGGGCACGGCCCCGACCGACGCGCCGCCGCCGACCTACACCCAGGAAGAACTGGTGGCTGCGGGTTCCAACTTCCTCGGCGTCGCCGCCGAGGCGCTGGGCGGCGCGATCGAGCGAATCTTCATGGACCAGGGCGACGCCCCGACCGGCTACATCGCCGGCGAGGAAGGCGCGGGCGCGATCGCGCTCGGCGCGCGCTATGGCCAGGGCCTGCTCTACATGAAGGACCGTCCGACCCCGCAGGAGGTCTACTGGCAGGGCATTTCGATCGGCTGGGACTTCGGCGGCAACGTCGCGCGCGTTTTCTCGCTGGTCTACAACCTGTACCACCCGGACATGATCTACCGCCGCTACCCCGGCGTCGAAGGCTCGGCCTATCTGATCGGCGGTCTGGGCGTGAACTATCAGCAGGCGGACGGCATCATCCTGGCCCCCATCCGCGCCGGCGTCGGCCTGAGACTGGGCGCCAACGTCGGCACCATGAGCTATTCGCGCCAGCGCAACGTCCTGCCCTTCTAAGGCGCGTCAGGTGCGGCGGTCGGGCGAGCGCATCGCCTGATCCGGTCCCACTCCGGCGACGGACTCACGCTCGGCGCCGGCGGTCTCTCCCGGGCGCATGAACTTCACCAGCACCCGCTGGCCGATCAACAGCGGCGCGTCGTCGGCCGAGACGACGACCTCGACCACCCGTTCGTCGGTCTGCTGACCGGCCGTGTCCGACTGCAGCTGGCGCGCGCCGAACATGGTGGCCCGGCGCAGCACACGACCGACATAAACCCGCTCCGGATCGTTTTCGGGCGTGATCTCGACCGCCTGGCCGATGGTGACATTGGGCATGTCGCTCTCGACGATCTCGGCACGGACGATGCGCTGGGTGTCGGGTTCCAGGTCGAACATGTTCGACACGTTCAGCGTCGAGGCACCCGCCCCCGGCTGGGCATAACGGCGGGCGATCCGGCCGTCCATCGGGGCCCGAACGACCGTGAGCTCCAGATTATACTCCGCCTCCTGCAGGCGCGCCTGGGCGGTCGCGACGGTGGCCTGCTGGCTGGCGATGGCCGCCTCGGCCGAAGCCACGGCGTCGCGGGCCTGATCTAGGCGCTGGGCGGCCACGAAGTTGGAATCGGCCAGGTCCTGCATCCGGCGCAGTTCGCGGTTGGCCGCGTTCAGGTCGACCCGCAGGGACGCCAGCACCGACAGGGCCTGGGCCACCTCTGCGCGCGCGCGATTGACGGCCAGTCGCGGCTCGTCGTCCTCCTGGCGCGCCAGGATCTGGCCGGCGGTGACCCGGTCACCCTCCTGGACATAGACCTCGCTGACCACCCCGCCACGACGCGCGGCGACCTGGATGATGCCACCCTCGACATCGGCCCGGCCGCTGGCGATGGCGGCATAGGGGCTGTCGACCTCCTCGGCGGCGGCCGCCTCAATGTCGGCCTGACGGCGGGCGTTCGCCTGCATCATGAACATGACGCCGGCGATGATCACGGCCAGGACGACCAGAGTGATCCAGAACCAGGGGCGTTTGAGGAAACGGAACATCGTCAGTCCAGATCGGTCAGTGCGCCAGAGGCGCGGGGTTGGGGTCGGGCTTGCGCTTCTCGTCGGAGAGGATGTGGCCATCCTCCATCTTGATGACGCGGTCGGCATAGGCTTCGAGGCGCGGGTCGTGCGTCACGCAGATCACGGCCGCGCCGTGCTCGGTGGCTGCGCGGCGCAGCAGGCGGATCACCACCTGACCGTTCTCGCCGTCCAGCGCCGAGGTCGGCTCGTCGGCGAACAGGATCTGCGGATTCTTGGACAGGGCCCGCGCGATGGCCACGCGCTGCTTTTCGCCGCCCGACAGCTCCGACGGCCGCTGGTTCAGGCGGTGGCCCAGCCCGACTTCCTCCAGCGCCGTGCGGGCGCGATGGTCCTGCTCCTTGGGATCAAGGCCCTGGTATTTGAGAACGATCTTGACCTGCTGCAGCGCCGTCAGGGCCGGGAAGAGGTTGAAGCCCTGGAAGATGAAGCCGCAGTGGTCCAGCCGGAACCGGTCGATCCGCCCCGAGGACAGGCCCCAAAGGTCGTCCACATCCAGGATGTCCACGCGCCCGTTGTCGGGCTTCAGCAATCCGGACAGGGCCGCGATCAGGGTCGACTTGCCCGAGCCCGAGGGTCCCATGACCATGGTCAGGTCACCGTGTGCGGCGTCGAAGCTCAGGCCCTTGAGCA